>NZ_JBHVYK010000019.1:25842-102618 GCF_042880855.1 Streptomyces sp. NPDC058291 | reverse complement strand
GGGCTGGTACGGAATCGCATGTCGGTCTCCTCTGGGTCACGGGCCGGGCTGTCCGGCCCCACCGCACCCCCGCGGACTCGCCGCGGGGGACGGAAGGGTCGGTCAGCGGCCCCGCCGGAAGTCGGCGAGCATCGACTTGAGGACGAGCAGGCAGACCGTCGCGCAGACCGCGCCGACCGCGACGGCGACCGCGAGGAGAGCGGCGGCCATGGCGAGGAAGGACAGGGCGACCGCGCCGCCGAGGCCGGCCGCGACGTACAGACCGACGGGCCGTTGGACGGGCTGCATGGTCTGCTGCACCACGGGGGTCTGCTGTTGTGCCTGCTGGGCGGCGAGGACGGCGGCGACGATCCGGACCATCTCCGTGTTGTCGGCGGCCTCCGTGACGGCGGCCTCCGCCTTCTGCAGGGCGTCGCTCATGACCGGGCCTCCACCACTTCGCGGCGCAGGTCGGTGGCGTCACGGCGCGACAGCCCGAACTCGTCCTGCAGCGCCTTGATGGTCACCGGACGGCGAGTCGACCTGACCACTTCCTGATTCATCCGGCGGGCCTGTCGCCGCAGTTCAGCCGGGGTGAGCGTGACAACCTCGGTGACCACCTGGCGGGCCTGCTCGGCGGGTACCGCAGCGGTCACCTCGGCGGCCGGGGCAGGGGCGTCCTCCTCCTTGAAGCTGTCCCACATGAACTGGACCGGGCGCTCCGGGATGACCAGCGGGGCCAGCTCGGCAACCGTGACCGTCTCGGTCACACCTGCGTGGCCCTCTGCCCCATGCAGGTCGGCAACCGTGGTCATGTCCCCACGGTCGACGGTCGCCTCGGCGGACCACGGTGACGGTAGATCGATGGTGGCAAGGGAGGCCGCGTGTCGGCGGGCCGCCAGCAGGTCGAGCAGCTTCTGCCGCTGCTCGTCGGAAGCGCCAGCCTGCGCCTTGCCCACGGCGACGGACAGGCGCCGGGCTACCCGGGCACGGCCACGCTGACCGGGCTTCATCTCGGACAGCTTCGTGGCCAGGGCGACCGCCTTCACGGTCCACCGGTCGCGGGAGATCTGCTCGGCCGACCGGTCACGGACCACGAGACCGAGCCGGGACAGCAGCCGCTCGCGTAGCTCACGAGCGAGCACAGCGAGCAGCGCGACCGACTCGGCGTCCGGCTTGGCGTGCCGCAGCTCGATCCCCATCGCCAGGTGCCAAAGCATGGCGGCGAGTACGGGGCCGACCACAGCACGGACGGTTCCGCCGACGAACCCGCTTTCGGAGTACGCCGGGATGACCTGTACTCCGGTGATCGCCCACACGAGTGCACCAGGCGTACCCGGGGCGCCCTGCGTCCGGATGTTCTGCCGGGCCATCAGGGCGGTTGCCAGCAGCGCCAGCTCGGCCGCGGCGAACATGGCGGTCCGCTCGGCTGTCGAGGTCATGCCGAGTTCGTGCTCGGCGAAGCGCCACGACGTGTCTGCGCTGTAGGCGGTGCAGGCGGCAGCAGCCAGGGCGGCGACCGCCACGGCGGCCGGGGTGCGGCGCAGGGGCCGCAGCAGGATCGCGGCCAGGGCCAGGACGGCGACGCCAGCAGCGCCGGCCGCCCACGGGTGAGTATGTGCCCACGTGGTCAGGGTGTTCATTCGCCCACCTCCGGGGCGGCGGCGCGCACGACACGGTGCGCGGCCAGGCAGGAGCCCTCACGGTCACGGCGCTCGACAGCGTCGACCAGCGCGGCCATCAGGACAGGGACAGGGGGGAGGGGCCGGGCTGACCGGCACACCGCACGCAAGGCGGCATGCTCGGTCGGCCGGCGGACCGGCCAGCGGGAGCTCACGCGATCTCACCCCGCAGCCGGATCGCCTCGGTGGCGACCTGGTCCAGGCGCTTGATGCAGTCGGCGAGGCCCTGCATGACGTGGGGGACGTCCTCGGCGGGGAAGTCGTGCTCGAGGTCCAGGACCACGGAGACGACCGGCACCAGCTCACGGAAAGGCGCCCACGAGATACGGGCGTGCATCATCGGCAGCCAGCCGTGCGCCTCCGTCGTCGCCCCCGCCTTCACCCGCACGCTGTTGTGCGTGATGTCGTCCCGGAACGTCAGGCCGCCCAGCTCGGCGCCGTGCCCGACGCACCAGCCCGGCTCGTCGAACTCCACCGGCCCGTGGTCGACGGTGTCGACGACGACCGTGCGGCTCACCGGTCCACCCCCGGATACGCGCGCTCGACGGCCTCGGCGAGCGCATCCATGACGGCCTGCTGCTCGGGCGGGTACGCCGTCAGCTGGCCCTGCGTCACGTACCGGTCGAGCTCGTAGACGGCCGCGGCGTGCAGCCAGCCCTCCACCTCGCGGCGCACCTCGTCCACCGTCAGGTTCACGGCGTCGCGGTCCGGGTTCATCTCGGTGAAGCCGATGGAGAGCGCCGTCAGCAGCTGCTCGCGGCTGAGGGCGTAGGCGACGCGGACCACCACGGCCGGCGTGACGTCCTCGTCGACGAACACCTCCGTCGGCCCGAAGACGGGCAGCTGCTCGTTCACGCGGCACGCCCCTTACGGCGGGCCTGGCGGTTCAGGCGGCGCACCGTCTGCGCGGTCAGCTCGTCCAGCAGGCCCGGTCGGCGGTCGGCGGGCACGTTGCGGTTACGGCGCGGCATCAGGCGACACCACCCTCGGTGCGCGTCGTGGTGAGCGGGGCCGGCATCGGCGGCACGTCCATCCCGAGCGCTTGGGCGAGCAGGTAGCGGGCGACGGTGTCGTGCTCCAGCTCGCTACGGTCGCGCGGCATGGTCAGCAGCAGCTCACCCGTCTTCCGCTGGACCACGGCGCCGAAGAAGTCGGCGTCGGCGATGTCGGAGTCGATGAGGGTGACGCCCAGCTCGTTGATGAGCACGGGCAGAGGGGTGTCCATCAGGTGCTCGACGGACGGCGTGGGCATGGCAGACTTCTGCACAGCGGTCTCCTGTGTACTCAGGTGATCCGTCAGGCCCCTTCACGGTGTTAGCGCACCGGGTTGGGGCCGCCCCCTTTTCTGGGGGCCGTTGGTCTTATCTAACAGCATGCGTTCCTACTTAGCAACACGAATGCGAGGCGACTTCGGAGCGTCATGGGCCCGAGGTGGACGGCACACCCGTCTCACACTCGTCTCACGGACGAGCGCACGCGTAGCTGCCTGACGGCGCTCTGACCTGTGCATTCCTACATCGCACGGACGGTTCGGCCCCTGTATGGACAGACGGTAAACTCCGTCCACGTGACTTCCGCTGCCGCCAAGCCCCGCATCCCCAACGTCCTCGCCGGACGCTACGCCTCCGCCGAGCTCGCCACGCTCTGGTCGCCCGAGCACAAGGTGAAGCTGGAGCGTCAGCTCTGGCTCGCCGTGCTGCGGGCCCAGAAGGACCTCGGGATCGAGGTGCCGGACGCCGCGATCGCCGACTACGAGCGCGTCCTCGACACCGTGGACCTGTCCTCCATCGCCGAGCGTGAGAAGGTCACCCGGCACGACGTGAAGGCCCGCATCGAGGAGTTCAACGACCTCGCCGGGCACGAGCAGGTCCACAAGGGCATGACGTCCCGCGACCTGACGGAGAACGTCGAGCAGCTGCAGATCCGCCTCTCGTTGGAGCTGGTCCGCGACCGCACGGTGGCCGTGCTGGCGCGCCTGGGCAAGCTGGCCGGCGAGTACGGCGAGCTGGTCATGGCCGGCCGCTCGCACAACGTGGCCGCGCAGGCCACCACCCTGGGCAAGCGGTTCGCCACCGCCGCCGACGAGCTCCTCGTCGCCTACGGCCGGGTCGAGGAACTGCTCGGGCGTTACCCGCTGCGCGGCGTCAAGGGCCCGGTGGGCACCGCTCAGGACATGCTCGACCTGCTGGGCGGCGACGCCGGGAAGCTGGCCGAGCTCGAGGACCGCATCGCCGCTCACCTGGGCTTCTCGCAGGCCTTCACCTCGGTCGGCCAGGTCTACCCGCGCTCGCTGGACTACGAGGTCGTGACGGCGCTCGTGCAGCTCGCCGCGGCCCCCTCCTCGCTGGCGAAGACCATCCGGCTGATGGCCGGCCACGAGCTGGTGACCGAGGGCTTCAAGCCCGGCCAGGTCGGTTCCTCCGCCATGCCGCACAAGATGAACACCCGCTCCTGCGAGCGGGTCAACGGCCTGATGGTCATTCTGCGCGGTTACGCGTCGATGACCGGCGAACTGGCCGGCGACCAGTGGAACGAGGGCGACGTGTCCTGCTCGGTGGTGCGCCGGATCGCGCTGCCGGACGCGTTCTTCGCGCTGGACGGTCTGCTGGAGACGTTCCTGACCGTGCTCGACGAGTTCGGCGCCTTCCCGGCCGTCGTCGCGCGCGAGCTCGACCGCTACCTGCCGTTCCTCGCCACCACCAAGGTGCTGATGGGCGCCGTGCGCGCGGGCGTCGGCCGTGAGGTGGCCCACGAGGCCATCAAGGAGAACGCCGTGGCCTCGGCGCTGGCGATGCGCGAGCAGGGCGCCGAGCGCAACGAGCTGCTGGACAAGCTGGCGGCCGACGAGCGCCTGCCGCTCGACCGCTCCCAGCTCGACGCGCTGATGGCCGACAAGCTGTCGTTCACGGGTGCCGCGGCCGCACAGGTCGCCCTCGTGGTCGGCCGGATCGAGGAGATCGTCAAGCAGCGGCCGGAGGCGGCCGGTTACACCCCGGGAGCGATCCTCTGACGCGTTTCACCCAGGCGGAGCTGGAGGCCGCCCGCGACCGTCTCGTGCCGGACGTCGTCGCGGGTGGTCTGCGCGTGCTGTTCTGCGGCATCAACCCGGGTCTGATGACGGCGGCGACCGGCCATCACTTCGCCCGCCCCGGCAACCGCTTCTGGCCGGTGCTGCACCTGTCCGGCTTCACGCCGAGGCTGCTGAAGCCGGCCGAGCAGCGGGAGCTGCTGTCCTACGGGCTCGGCATCACCAACGTGGTGGCACGCGCGACGGCCCGGGCGGACGAGCTGAGCGCCGAGGAGTACCGCGAGGGCGGGCGGCTGCTGGCGGCGAAGGTCACGGCGCTGAAGCCGCGTTGGCTGGCGGTCGTGGGCGTGACCGCCTACCGGGCCGCCTTCGACGACCGCAAGGCCGTGGTGGGGCCGCAGGAACGGCTCATCGGGGACACCCGCGTGTGGGTGCTGCCGAACCCCAGCGGCCTGAACGCGCACTGGACGGCGGCGACGATGGCGCAGGAGTTCGCCCGGCTGCGGGCGGCGGCGCAGAACTGACCGCCGGCCGGGGACGTCAGGGCCGCACCGTCAGGGCGGAGCCGTGTCCGTGACGACCAGGAGGATCTGTATCTCGTCACTCGGGTCGAGATCGGCCACGCCCAGCGCCGCCCAGCGGCCGTGCTCGCGCACGTGCCACAGGTACACGTCCCCCACCCGCAGGCTCAGCTCGGCCCACGGCTCGGGTATCGCCTCGGTCGCGGTCCGCAGCCGGACCGTCTGCAGACCGATGTGGTCCGGCTCGCCCCATCGCTGCGTCAACTTCCCTGCCAGGGACTCCTTCTGCGCATGGAACCGCTCCACCTCCGCGAGACGCACCGCCGCGTCCGCCGACACGAGGCCGTGACTGGTCGCGAGGGCCGCCGTGCGGTGGCCTGTGCCGACGAGATGGCTGTCGAGGTCCATGCGATCCAGTAAACCCGCCCCCACTGACAATTGGCGGGCCGTCAGTCCGCGGTCCGCTCACCCGCTCAGCGCCCGCACCCGCTGCGCACCCGCGGGCACCACCGCTGAGCCGTGACGGCTGACGGCTGACGGCTGACGGCTGACGGCTGACCGTGGCGTGCGACGAGGAAACCGGGCCGAGAGGAACGGTGCGTGACGGCATCGGTACGGATCCGGCACTCGCCCGGGTCCGCCGCGCCGAGTACGATCCGCCCAAACACCGCACGAGCTGGAAGGACGGACGTTGGGGCAGTTGACCGGCGGGGATCCCTCGCTGCTGCGAAGGATCAATTCCGCGGTGGTGCTGCACGCGCTGCGTGCCGCGGACTGCGCGACGCTCACGGAGATCACCCGCGTGACGGGGCTGTCCCGGCCGACCGTCGAGGGTGTCGTCGAGGACCTCATCGGGGCCGGCCTCGTCGTGGAGAAGGCGGCGGACGAGAGCGCCACCCGGCGGCAGGGGCGGCCCGCGCGACGGTTCCGGTTCCGGGCGGAGGCCGGGCATCTGCTGGGCCTGGAGATCGGTTCGCACCGGGTGGCCGCCCTGCTGGCCGACCTGGACGGGCGGCTGCTGGGCGCGCAGTCCAAGGAGGTGGACGAGTCGGCGCCGGCGGACGAGCGGCTGGAGCGGCTGCGCGGCGCGGTGGCGGAGCTGTTGCGCCGGGCCGGCGTCCCGCGCAGCTCGCTGCGGGCGGTGGGGGTCGGCACGCCGGGGATCGTCGAGGCGGACGGCACGGTGCGGCTGGGCACCGCGCTGCCGGAGTGGACGGGGCTGCGGCTGGGCGAGCGGCTGAGCCGCTCTTTCAAGTGCCCGGTGCTGGTGGAGAACGACGCCAACGCGGCGGCCGTGGCCGAGCACTGGAAGGGCGTCGCCACCGAGTCCGACGACGTCGTGTTCGTGCTGGCCGGGCTGAGTCCGGGAGCGGGTTCGCTGATCGGCGGGCGGCTGCACCGGGGGTACGGCGGGGCGGCCGGGGAGATCGGCGCGCTGCACCTGCTGGGTCGTGAGGTGACGCCGGAGACGCTGTTGTCCACCACCGACGAGCCGCTGCATCCGCTGGACGAGCCGGCGGTCGCGGCGGTGTTCGCGCAGGCCCGGGGCGGTGACCAGCGGGCCCGGGCAGCGGTGGACCGCTTCATCCAGCGGCTCGTGCACGACGTGGCCGCGCTGGTGCTGGCCCTCGACCCGGAGCTGGTGGTGGTCGGCGGCTGGGCGGCGGGCCTCGACGGCGTCCTGCCCCCGCTGAGGGACGAGTTGGCCCGCTACTGCCTGCGGCCGCCGAAGGTGGCCCTGTCGCTGCTCGGCGAGGCGGCGGTGGCCACGGGGGCGCTGCGACTCGCCCTCGATCATGTGGAGGAGCAGTTGTTCGCGGTGGAGGGAACGGTGACGGCGCGGCGCTGAGGCCGGCCATGTCCCGGCGCCCGCCCGTGCGGCGCCGCGCCGTGCCGCGCACCGGAGGGTGCCGGGGCGCGGCACGGACGTCCGCCCGTGTCGACGCAGGCCGTTCAGGGGGCCTGCCGCTCATGCCCCGGGCGGACGGGGCGTTCAGGAGGCCTGGTGCTCCGGACCGTGGTGTATCTCCACGCCGCCGGACGCGCCGAAGGTCAGCCGGCAGGTGTCCGCGCGGTACGTCGCGACGGAGAGGGCCGCGGTGCGGCCTTCGGCGAAGAAGCGGGTGGTGACGACGAGGACGGGTGCGCCGGGCAGCCGGTCGAGTTCCCTGGCGTCGTCCGCGCGGGCCGAGCCGAGCTCCACCGCGCGGTCCTGGCCCTGCAGTTCGAGGTGTTGCAGCTCGCCCAGCGCCGCACGCGCGCGGGCCGCCTCCGAGGGGGCGTCGAGCGCGGCCGGGTCGGGCAGTGACGCCGGGGGGATGTAGAGGAGTTCCGCGGCGACGGGCTGGCCGTCCGACACCCGCGAGCGGCGCACGATGTGCACGGCCTGGTCGCGTGCGGTCTGCAGGGCGGTGGCGACGGCCGCGGGCGGCACGGCGAGGGTGCAGTCGACGGGCTGCCAGGCCTCGTCGTCGGCGCCGGGCCACAGCTGCCGCTCGCCGCCGACGGCGACGCCCATCCGCGGCGGCGCCACGGTGGTGCCGACGCCGCGGCGGCGCTGCAGCCTGCCTTCCAGTTCGAGCTGCTCCAGCGCCTGGCGGAGCGTCGCGCGGGCGACCCCGAAGCGGGCGGCCAGCTCTCGCTCGTTGGGCAGGATCTCACCCACGGTGAACTCGGAGTCGAGCGCTTCGGTGAGCACCGTCCGTAGCTGCCAGTACTTCGGTTCCGGTACCGATTCCAGTTGCGTGGTCCCCACCCTGTCCTCCGCAATCGCCGTGGTCCGGCGGCGTTTTTTCGCGCCCTTGTTTATTAAAGGTTGTTGTACTTCTCTGCGACCATAGGGCGACCCCCACCCTTGGTCAAGACCAATCCTCGACCCCCGTGGTCGCCTAAGGGGCTCTTGGGGGAAAGCGTTTACGGAGTGTTCGTGCGGGCGTGCCCTGGTGACACTGCGGCAACGTGCTCGCCGTACGGCGAAAAGCTCCCCCGACGTCCCGCACATCCGGCCCGGGAGGGGAGTTCGCGCGTTCACTCAGCTGGGGCCTACCCGCCGGTAGTAATTGCTGACAAGCTGTCTACGGCGTCCACCGGCCAGTCCAGACGAGGAGCTCCCATGTCCGCCACCGTCTCCTTCACGGTCCCCTCCCCCGGCGGCCCGCTGCCGGTCACCGTGTCCTACACGCGCGCGGGCAAGGGCGAGCCGCTGCTCCTGCTGCACGGCATCGGCCACCACCGCCAGGCGTGGGACCCGGTGGTGGACATCCTGGCCGCCGAACGCGACGTGATCGCGGTGGACCTGCCGGGCTTCGGCGTCTCCCCCGCCCTGCCGGACGGCCTCGCCTACGACCTGCCCACGACCACCGCCGTGTTCGGGGCCTTCTGCGAGGCGCTGGGGCTCGACCGCCCCCATGTCGCGGGCAACTCCCTGGGCGGCCTGCTCGCCCTGGAGCTGGGACGCGAGAAGCTCGTGCGGACCGTCACCGCCTTGTCCCCGGCCGGCTTCTGGTCGGAGGCGGAGCGCCGCTACGCCTTCGGCGTCCTGGTCACCATGCGGGGGATCTCCCGTCGGCTGCCGCTGCCCCTCGTCGAGCGGCTGGCGAGCACGGCGGCCGGCCGCACCGCCCTCACCAGCACCATCTACGCCCGTCCCGGCCGCCGTTCACCCGAGGCCGTGGTCGCCGAGACGCTGGCCCTGGCCCAGGCCACCGGGTTCGACCAGACCCTGCGGGCCGGCGCCGCCGTCCGGTTCACCGACGACCTGCCCGGCGTGCCCGTCACCGTCGGCTGGGGCACCCGCGACTGGCTGCTCGTGCGCCGCCAGGGCGTGCGCGTCAAGCAGATCATCCCGGCCGCGCGTCTGGTGCGGCTGCCGGGCTGCGGCCACTGCCCGATGAACGACGACCCGGCGCTCGTCGCCCGGGTGCTCCTCGACGGCAGCCGCTGAGACGACGGCACGGTCCGCCACCCCCGCTCCCAGGGCGACCCCGGCCCCGACGAGGGCGCTGCCGGCGGCCTGGGCGGGGCCGTAGGAGCCCGTTCCCACCAGCGGCGCGGCGCAGGCGGCCCCGACGGGCACCCGGGGGTCCCGCACGGTGGACGGCCGGGCGGCGGGCGAACGGCCGGAGGAGGCCGGCGGATCGGAGGGTACGGGCTGGGCGGGGACCGGCGGGGGCGAGGGCGCCGGAGCCCGCCTCGTGCTCGGCTACGCGCACCTGTCGCCCGCGCGGATACGGGACGGTGTTCGGCTGATGCGGGAGGCCGCCGGCCGGTGCCGCGCGTCGGATCCCCGCGGCGGCGCGGCCGGTTGTTCACTCGTGGTTTCCGTGCGCGCTGCGGCGCACCAGTAGGTGTGGTGGTGCACACCGGCCGGTTCCCGCCCCTGGAGGCCCTTCCATGTCCCACCGTCCGTTCCCCGGACGCCGCGGCGTCCTGCGCGGCTCGCTCGCCGCGTCCGCGGCCCTGACCCTGCCCGCCGCCGTCGGCGCGGCCCCCGCCTTCGCACGGTCCGGGCGGCCCGGCGCGGGATGGGGCGTCCAGACCGGGGACGTGACCGCCGACTCCGGGCTGGTGTGGGTGCGCTCCGACCGCCCGGCCCGGATGATCGTCGAGACCTCGGCCACCGAGTCCTTCCGCGGCGCCCGCCGTTGGCACGGTCCGCTGCTCGGCGCCGGCACGGACTTCACCGGCACGACCCGTCTGCACGGCCTGCCGGCCGGCGAGCAGATCCACTACCGGGTGCTGCTCGCCGATCCGGACGACCCGCGCCGCACCGGCGAACCGGTGACCGGAACATTTAGGACCACGCCCCTCGGACGCCGGCGCGGGGTTCGCTTCCTGTGGTCCGGGGACCTCGCCGGGCAGGGCTGGGGCATCAACCCCGAGCTGGGCGGTTACCGCATCTACGACGCGATGGCGAAGCTCGACCCCGACTTCTTCCTCTGCAGCGGCGACAACATCTACGCCGACGGCCCGATCACGGCGACCCAGGCGCTGCCCGACGGCAGACTGTGGCGCAACGTCGTCACCGAGGAGAAGGCGAAGGTCGCCGAGACGCTCGCGGAGTTCCGCGGCAACTTCCGCTACAACCTGCTCGACGACAACCTGCGCAGGTTCAACGCCCAGGTGCCGTCCGTCGTCCAGTGGGACGACCACGAGGTCCGCAACAACTGGTACCCGGGCGAGGTGATCGCCGACTCCGACGCCCGTTACACGGAGAAGAGCGTCGACGTGCTCGCGGGGCGCGCCCGGCGGGCGTTCAGCGAGTACTTTCCGATCTCCACCCAGCGTCCGGGCGCCAAGGAGGGCCGCGTCCACCGGGTCGTGCGCCACGGCCCGCTGCTCGACGTGTTCGTGCTGGACATGCGCACGTACCGCAACGCCAACTCGCCCGACGACCAGCGGACGGATCCGCAGGGCATCCTGGGCGCCGAGCAGTTGGAATGGCTGAAGCGGGAGCTGTCGCGCTCGCGCGCGGTGTGGAAGGTGATCGCCGCCGACATGCCGCTCGGGCTGGTCGTGCCGGACGCCACCGAGGGCAGGGCGAACATCGAGGCCGTCGCGCAGGGGGACCCGGGCGCCCCGCTGGGCCGTGAGCTGCAGATCGCCGAGCTGCTGCGGTACGTCAAGCACCGGCGCATCACGGGCACCGTGTGGCTGACGGCCGACGTCCACCACACCTCGGCGCAGCACTACCAGCCCTCACGGGCCGCGTTCACCGACTTCGAGCCGTTCTGGGAGTTCGTCTCCGGCCCGCTCAACGCGGGCGCCTTCCCGGCGAGCGCGCTGGACGACACCTTCGGCCCGGAGCGGGTGTTCGTGAAGGCGCCGACCGCGTCGAACGTGTCGCCCGCGGGCGGGTACCAGTTCTTCGGCGAGGTGGACATCGACGGCGACAGCGGTGAGTTGACGGTGCGTCTGCGGGAGCAGGACGGGACCGTGCTGTTCACGCAGGTGCTCCAGCCGGGACGGGTCGGGCAGTAGTCCGGCGTCCCGTACCCTCGAAACCGTGCCGCGCACCGGCGTCATCCCCCGGTGCGCGGCGCCGTCGCATCCCCGGGCGGCACGGCGATCGCGATCCTGATCCTGACCATGATCGTAGAAGGATTAACATAACGGGCATTCGTAGCCTTTACCCATCAGTCACAAATCGTTCGTGATCACGCAACACCGTTCCTTCACAGTGGGCGCATGACTCGAGACATGTCTGATGTGACGCGCACGAAGAACGGACGCCCGGTGCACCACTGGCGGCGGGACGTGGTGGAACTCGCCGCGCTCTTCACGGCCGTGGCCGTGGCCGACGGCATCGCGAACCTGGTGGGACACGGACCGGACGGTCCGGTGCTGCTGGCCGTCTCCGCCGCCGTGCTCGTGGCCACGGCCGGGTTCCACACCTGGTGGGCACGGCGCCACGGTCACGCTCCGCCCGCCGGCGATACCGGCGCCCGGCCGCTCTCCGCGGAGCAGCAGGCCGGGCCGGCGGAGCTGCCCTCGGGGGTCGCCGGAGGCAGTTCCCTGTGGCGGATGCGGACGACGGTGAAGGACGCCCCGGGGTCGCTGGCCGCGCTCTGCGCCGCCCTCGCCGCTCACCGGGTGGACATCCTGAGCCTGCAGACGCATCCGCTGGGCGAGGACACGGTGGACGAGTTCCTGCTGCGATCCCCCGGCGAGCTCGCGGCCGCCGAGATCACCCGGGCCGTCTCCCTGGCGGGCGGTGACGGCACCTGGATCGAGCGCGCCGACGCACACGATCTGGTGGACGCGCCCACCCGGGTCCTGGGCCTGGCCACCCGTACCGCGCTGGACGCGGCGGAACTGCCTCTGGCGCTGAGGCAGTTGCTCGGCCGGTGCACGATCCGCTCGCTGCCCGCCGCGTCGAGCATCAGGGGCCGCGGCGCGGAGGGCGTGCCCGTGGAGGGCGTGCTGGAGGACACCGTGATGCGGCTGCGGGCGCCGGAAGGCGGAGTGATCACCGTGGAGCGGCCGTACCTGCCGTTCACGCCGACCGAGTTCGCCCGGGCGCGTGCCCTGGTGGAACTCGACGCCCGCCTCGGACCGCGGATCCCGCGCGGGCAGGACGTGCTGACGCTGCCCGAGGGGGGCGACATCACCGTGCGCCGGGCCGACACCGGTGATCTGGAGGCGGCGAAGGCGATGCACGAGCGGTGCTCGGCGCGCACGCTCGGGATGCGCTACCACGGGCCGGTCGGCGACGCGGACCGCTACCTCAACCACCTGCTCAGCCCGCGCTTCGGCCGCACCCTCGCCGTGCAGACGCCGTCCGGCCGCATCGTCGGCCTCGGCCATCTGCTGTGGGACGGTGACGAGACCGAGGTCGCGCTGCTGATCGAGGACCGGTGGCAGCGGCGCGGGATCGGCGCCGAACTGCTCGGCCGGCTGGTGGCGATGGCCGTCGAGGCGCGATGCGAGAGCGTGTACGCCGTGACGCAGGCCTCCAACACCGGGATGGTGGCCGCCATGCGCGGTCTCGGCCTCCCGCTCGACTACCAGATCGAGGAGGGCACCCTCGTCATCACGGCCCGGCTGCAGAGGGCCGGTGCGCAGTCGGCGTCCCCACGCCGGGACGAACGCGTCACCCGCGACTGAGACGACGGTGCGAGGACGGGCCCGGCGGCGGCTCACCGCCGGGCCCGTCCCGCGTCGCGGGCGCCGCTCAGACGGCGGCGGTGCCGCGCTCCGGCGAGGGAATCGTTTCTTCGGAACCGGCCCGACCGGCCGAACCGGCTGGACCTGCCCAAGCGGCCGTACCAGCCGTACCAGCCGAACCGGCTGCACCGGCCGAACCGAGGGAGGCGGCCGCGCCGGCCGGAGAAGCCGCGGCGCCCGCGCCGAGCGCTCCTCGCAGGTCGTCCCACAGGTCCTCGACGTCCTCCAGCCCGACCGAGAGCCGCAGCAGCCGGTCGCTCACGCCCGCGCCCCGGCGGTCCCCCGTGTCGACGATGCGGTGGCTGATGGACGCCGGATGCTGGATGAGCGTGTCGACGCTGCCCAGACTGACGGCCGGAGTGATCAGCCGGACGCCGGCGATCACCTCGTGCGGGTCGCCGTGCACCTCGAAGGCGATCATCGCGCCCCCGATGCGCGGATAGCGCACGCGGGCCACACGCGGATCCGCGGCCAGCCGCCGGGCCAGTTCGGCGGCGGTCGCGGAGGCGGCCCGCACCCGCACCGGCAGCGTCGACAGGCCGCGCAGCAGCAGATAGCCGGCCAGCGGATGGAGCACGCCGCCGGTGGCGAACCGTATCCGCCGCAGCACCCCGGCGAACTCCTCGTCGCAGGCGACCACGCCGCCCAGCACGTCCCCGTGACCGCCGAGGTACTTGGTGGCGCTGTGCAGGACGAGCCGCGCGCCCTGCTCGACCGGGCGTTGCAGCACGGGCGTGGCGAAGGTGTTGTCGGCGAGCAGCGGGACCGAGCCGCAGGCGTGCGCGACGGCCCGCAGGTCGACCTCGGCGAGCGTGGGATTGGCCGGCGTCTCGACCATGACCAGCCCCGTCTCCGGCCGCAGGGCGTCCGCGATCCCGGCGGGGTCGGTCCAGGTGACCTCCGAACCGAGCAGTCCCGCCGTCAGCAGGTGGTCGCTGCAGCCGTAGAGGGGGCGCACGGCGACCACGTGCCGCAGCCCCGTCGAGGCGCGCGCCAGCAGCACCGCGCTGAGCGCCGCCATGCCGCTGGCGAAGGCGACCGCGCTCTCGGCGCCTTCGAGACGGGCCAGCGCCGTCTCGAAGCGGGCGACCGTCGGATTGCCCAGCCGGCCGTAGACGGGCGGGCCGTCCGGCTCCGCGCCGGTCGCGGCGAACGCGTCGATGCGGGCCGCCTCGGCGCGGCTGTCGTGGGACGGGTAGGTGGTGGACAGGTCGATCGGCGGGGCGTGCAGGCCCTGCCGGGCCAGGTCGTCCCGGCCGGCGTGCACGGCCTCGGTGGCCAGTGCGCGGGGCGCTCCAGAGGTGCGTACGCCGTCGTATGCGTGCGTGCTCGCAGCGGATGAGTCCATGGACCGCAGAGTGAACATCGCACGGGTTCGGCAGGGGGGACACCGTGCTACGTTCGGCCGATGGCCGAATCCGTCGTACTGGACCCGGTCGATCTGCAGTTGCTGCGCCTGCTGCAGAACGACGCCCGGACCACCTACCGCGACCTCGCCGCGCAGGTCGGCGTCGCGCCCTCGACCTGTCTGGACCGGGTGACACGGCTGCGCCGCAGCGGCGTGATCCTCGGGCATCAGCTGCGGCTCGATCCGGCCAAGCTGGGGCGCGGTCTGCAGGCGCTGCTGTCGGTGCAGGTCAGGCCGCATCGCCGGGAGCTGGTGGGGCCGTTCGTGGAGCGGATCCGGGCGCTGCCCGAGGCGCTGACGGTCTTCCATCTCACCGGGCCCGACGACTATCTCGTCCATGTCGCCGTCGCGGACATGGCCGATCTGCAGCGGCTCGTCCTCGACGAGTTCACGTCGCGGCGGGAGGTGGCCCGTGTCGAGACCCGGCTGATATTCCAGCAGTGGGACTGCGGTCCGCTGCTGCCGTCCACGGCCCCCGGGCCCACGCCGTGAGGTGCGCCGCCGGCGCCTTCAGGACAAACGCCGTGACGTGCGCGGCCGACCCGTACGAGGATGGGGCGCATGTCACAGACCAGCAACCCGCTGCCCCGCGAGGTCGCCGACGGCTACGTCGACGACCTCATCGCCCTCGACCCGGTGACCGGCACCTACCTCGGCGTGCAGGAGAGTTCGAGCCGTCTGCCGGACTACTCGCCCGCGGGCCGGGAGGCGCTCGCGCGGCTCGCCCGGGACACCCTGACGAAGCTCGACGAGGCGGAGCACAGGCCCGGCGCGGACCGTGACGTCGAGCGTCGCTGCGCCCGCCTGCTGCGGGAGCGCCTGACCGCCGAACTCGCCGTGCACGAGGCCGACGAGGGGCTGCGCGCCGTCGGCAACATGTCCACGCCGGCGCATCATGTGCGCGAGGTGTTCACGGTGACGCCCAACCGGACCGACGAGGACTGGGCGGCGATCGCCGAGCGGCTGCGCGCGGTGCCGGCGGCGCTCGCCGGCTACCGGGAGTCCCTCTCCCTCGGCCTGGAGCGCAAGCTGTACGCCGCGCCGCGGCCGACCGCCACGTTCGTCGAGCAGCTGACCCAGTGGTCGGACCCGGACGGCGAGGGCCGCGGCTGGTTCGAGGGCTTCGTCGCCACGGGACCCGAGGCGCTCCGCGCCGAACTGGACGAGGCGGCCCGCGGGGCGACCGCGGCGGTCGTGGACCTGCGGGACTGGGTGCGCGACGTGTACGCGCCGACCTGCGAGGGCGCGCCCGACACCGTGGGCCGGGAACGCTACGCCCGCTGGGCGCGCTACTACAACGGCACCGACCTCGACCTCGACGAGGCGTACGCGTACGGCTGGGCCGAGTACCACCGGCTGCTCGGCGAGATGAGGAAGGAGGCCGAGAAGATCCTGCCGGGGGCCCCGACGCCCTGGGTGGCGCTGGCCCACCTCGACGAGCACGGCAGGCACATCGAGGGCGTCGACGAGGTCCGGGACTGGCTGCAGGGCCTGATGGACCAGGCGATCGACTCGCTCGACGGCACCCACTTCGAACTCGCCGAGCGGGTGCGGAAGGTGGAGTCGCGGATCGCCCCGGCCGGCAGCGCGGCGGCCCCGTACTACACGGCCCCCTCGGAGGACTTCTCGCGGCCGGGCCGCACCTGGCTGCCCACCATGGGGCAGACCCGCTTCCCCGTGTACGACCTGGTCTCCACCTGGTACCACGAGGGCGTCCCCGGCCACCACCTCCAGCTGGCGCAGTGGGCGCACGTCGCCGGCGACCTCTCCCGCTACCAGGCCTCCGTCGGCATGGTCAGCGCCAACGCCGAGGGCTGGGCGCTGTACGCGGAGCGCCTGATGGACGAGCTCGGCTTCCTCACGGACGCCGAACAGCGCCTCGGCTACCTGGACGCGCAGATGATGCGCGCGGCCCGGGTCATCGTCGACATCGGCATGCACCTGGAGCTGGAGATCCCGGCGGACTCGCCGTTCCACCCGGGTGAGCGCTGGACGCCCGAGCTGGCCCAGGAGTTCTTCGGCGGGCACAGCAGCCGCCCGGCGGACTTCGTCGAGAGCGAGCTGACCCGCTATCTGTCGATCCCCGGTCAGGCCATCGGCTACAAGCTCGGCGAACGGGCCTGGCTGCTCGGCCGGGAGAAGGCCCGCGAGCGCCACGGCGACGCCTTCGACCTCAAGTCCTGGCACATGGCGGCCCTTTCGCAGGGTTCGCTGGGTCTGGACGACCTGGTGGACGAGCTCGCCCGGCTCTGATCACCGGCGCCGTCGGCGGCTCGGGACCGCCCGGCGAACCGGGCGGGTCAGCAGCCGCAGGCGGCCGCGTCCACGGGGGCGGTGAGCGGGTCGGCGGCGCGCTGCTCGCGTCCCTCCCCGGTCTCGTAGGCGAAGCCCTCGCGCGCCCAGTACTCGAAGCCGCCGAGCATCTCCTTGACCCGGTAGCCGAGTTCGGCGAGCGCGAGGGCGGCGCGGGTGGCGCCGTTGCAGCCGGGGCCCCAGCAGTACGTCACCACCGGGACGCCTCGGTCGAGCAGTTGCTCGGCCTGCTCGCGGACGAGTGCGGTGGGCAGGTGCACCGCGCCCGGGACGTGGCCCTGGTCCCAGGACTCGGTGGAGCGGGAGTCCAGGACGACGAAGCCGGGATCGCCGCCGGCCGCGAGGGCGGCGGCCACGTCGGAGACGTCGGCGTGGAAGGCGAGGCTGGCGCGGAAGTGGGCGGCCGCCTCCGCCGGGGTGGCGGGGGCGACGCGCAGGACGGGGTTCACTGCGGTCGCGCCGGTCGATGCGGTCGATGCGGTCATCGTGGGGCCTCTCTGCACTGGTGGCCGACGAGCAGAAATCTACGGCCGGCGATGATCTCCCTGAAGGGGCGTTCCACGGCGTGAGCCTTGCCGGGCCGGGATTTCCCTGCTACTCCTCGGAGATGACCGTGTATTCCCCGGACGCCACCGACTGGCGCATTCTCGAGGTCCTCCAGCGTGAGGGGCGGGCCAGTTTCGCCGACCTGGCGCGTGCCGTGGCGATGTCGGCGAGCGCTGTCACCGAGCGGGTGCGGCGGCTGGAGGAGGCGGGCGTCATCCAGGGCTACGCGGCCGTCGTGGACCCCGAGCGGCTGGGGCTGCCGATTCTGGCGTTCGTGCGGCTGCGCTATCCGCACGGCAACTACAAGCCGTTCCACGATCTGGTGGCCGTCACGCCCGAGGTCCTGGAGGCGCACCATGTGACCGGCGACGACTGCTTCGTGATCAAGGTCGCCGCCCGCTCGATGCGCCATCTGGAGGAGGTGTCGGGGAAGATCGGCGCGCTCGGGTCGGTGACGACCAGCGTGGTCTACTCCTCGCCGCTCCCCCGGCGCCCGCTGGGCCGGTAGCCACGCAGCCGCACCGTCGAACCCGACCGGCCCTTGACGACCTCCAGCTGGGCGTGGATCCGCCGGCGCAGGTCGCCCACATGGCTGACGATGCCGACGCTGCGGTCACGTTCGCGCAGGGAGTCCAGGACGTCGAGCACCTCGTCGAGCGTCTGGTCGTCGAGGCTGCCGAACCCCTCGTCGATGAAGAGGGTGTCGAGGCGGACCCCGCCGGCCTCGTCGGTGACGACGTCCGCGAGGCCGAGGGCCAGGGCGAGCGAGGCGAAGAAGGTCTCGCCGCCCGACAGCGTGGCCGTGTCCCGCTCGCGGCCGGTCCAGGCGTCGACGACGTGCAGCCCGAGCCCGCTGCGGCCGCGGCCGGCCCGGTCGTCCGAGTGGACGAGGGTGTAGCGCCCGGCCGACATGCGCTGCAGCCGGACGGTCGCGGCGGCCGCCACCTGCTCGAGCCGGGCGGCCAGGACGTACGCCTCCAGGCGCATCTTGCGCTCGTTGTCCGCGGAGGTGCCGGCGGTGAGGCCGGCCAGGCGGGCCACCCGGTCGTGCTCCTCGCGCAGCGGCGCAAGCCGGCGCACGCCGGCGCTCGCGCGCGCCGACAGCTGGTCCAGTTCGGCGCAGCGGCGGGCCGCCGCGTCCTGGGCGGAGGCAGCCGCGCGCAGCCGTTCGGCCGCGTCGGCCGCCGCCCGTTCGGCGGCCGCGAGGTCGGCGGGGGGCCGGCGGGCCGCGGCCAGGGCGTCGGGTTCGGCGAGGGCGGCCCGTACGGCGGCCTCCTCCGACTGCCAGGCGTCCAGGCGTCGTTGCAGCTCGCGGTGGGCGGTGTCGTCGAGGAGGGCGTCGGCTGCGGCCTGCGGGGTGTCGAAGCCGGCCCGGAACGCGGCCTCGTCCAGGCGACCGTCGGCGGCCTTGAGACGCTCGGCGCTCTCCTCGGCGGCGCGGGCGGCCTCGGCCGCCTCGGCGAGCAGGGCCGCCTGCCGCTCCAGCTGGGCGGCTCGCTCGGCGACGCTGTCCGCCGTTCCCCTGGCACGCGTCAACTCCTCCTCCAGCGCGAGCTGTTCCCGCTCCAGGCGCTCGCGGTGGCCCACCCGGGAGGCGGCGCGTACGGCGGCCTCGCGCTGCGCCGCCGTACGGCGTTCGTGCTCCTGCTCGGCCCGGCGCAGCTCCTCGCGCGCGGGGTGCAGCGCCGAGGCCTCCCGGCGGGCCTGCGCATAGGCCTCCTCGGCCGCCAGCGCCTCGGCGGCGAGACGGTCCGTCGGGGCGTCGCCGGCCTCGGCGGTGGCGACGGCGAGCGCCTCCCGTACCCGGCCGAGCCCGCGCTCGGCCTCGGCCTGGCCTTCCTCGGCCCGCCGGTAGGCGGCGAGCGCCTGCCCCTCCGCCTCGCGGTCCACGTGCCCGGCGCCCTTGCGGGCGGGCGCGGGGTGCTCGGTGGCGCCGCAGACCGCGCAGGGTTCGCCCTCGGCCAAGGTGGCGGCCAGTTCGGCGGCGATGCCGTTCAGGCGCTGTTCCCTGACGTCGAGCCAGTGCTCGCGGGCCGTCTGCGTCCGTTCGCCGCAGGCGAGGGCGGTGCGCCGGGCGGCCTCCAGGTCGTCGGTCAGCTCCTCGCGCCGCCGGGCCGCCTCCAGGCGCCGCTGTGCGGGCTCGCGCCGGCCGTCGAGCTGCTCGGCGCGGGCGGCGGCCTCCTGGGCGCGTTCGATGCGGTCCCGCAGCTCGGTGCGGACGGCGTCCCAGCCCGTGAGCCAGGCGTCGGCCTCCGCCAGGACGTCCTCGTCGTCGCGTTCGCGCCGGTCCAGGTCGGCTCGCTCGACGGCGAGGTCGGCCAACCGCCGCTCGCCCCGACGGGCCGATGCGAGACCGCCCAGCTCCTCGGCGGCCCGGCGTGCGGCGGCGGCGAGCCCGGCGGCCCCGGAGTCGGCGAACCGCTCGGGCAGCCGGGCACGCGCGCGTGCCGCGCGGACGGCGGCCTCCTCGTGCTCGACGTCGGCGGCCTCGCGCAGCTCCAGCGCCGGCGCCACCGCCTCCGCCTTGCGCGCCCGCTCCCAGCGCTCCCGCGCCTCCTGATGGGCGCCGGCCCGCTCCTGAAGCGCCTCGGCCCGCTCCCGCGCCGCGGCGAGCCGCCGCTGCAGCCGGTCGAGTTCGCGGACGTCAGCCAGGGCGCGCTCGGCGGCGGCCTGCGCGGACTCGGCGGCGAGGCGGCCGCAGTGCGCGGTCGTCAGCAGCTCGCGGGCGGTGCTGCGGGCGACGGCGGCGGCGCCGAGCACCGCCTCGGCCAGGCCCGGCTCTCCGGGGGCGAGTTCGGGCAGCTCCATGGCGTCCCCGGCCACCTGCTGCATCCGGTGCGCGTCGGCGAGCAGCGCGGAGTCGCCCTCGCGCACCCGCGCCTCGGCGCCGCGCCGGCGCTCGGCGAGCCGCTTCTCGACCTCGGCGAACCGCCGGGTGTCGAAGAGGCGGCCCAGCAGGCGGCCCCGTGCTTCCGCGTCGGCGCGCAGGAAGCGGGCGAAGTCGCCCTGGGGCAACAGCACGACCTGGCAGAACTGCTCGCGGCTCATGCCGAGCAGCTGGGTGATCTCCTCGCCGATCTCCTGGTGGGAGCGGCTGAGTTCCTTCCAGGCTCCGGCGGCCGTGTCGTACTCGCGCAGCAGGCTCTGGGCCTTCTCCACGGTGGTGCCGGCGCCCCGCTTCTTGGGCCGCTCCCAGGGCGGCTGCCGGGAGACTTCCAGCCGACGTCCGCCGACGGTGAGTTCGAGGACTGTCTCGGTGCGCGTGCCGGGCGCTGCGTGGTCACTGCGCAGGTTCGCGCCCTGGCCGCTCTGCCGGGCGCCCGGCACGGAGCCGTACAGGGCGTAGCACACGGCGTCCAGGACGGAGGTCTTGCCCGCGCCGGTCGGTCCGTGCAGCAGGAAGAGGCCGGCCGCGGACAGCTCGTCGAAGTCGACGCTCTGGGCGCCGCCGAAGGGGCCGAAGGCCGTCAGGTCGAGCCGGTGCAGCCTCACCGCGCCACCTCCTGGACCGCGTCGTCCGCGCGGACGGCGTCGAAGGCGTCCCGCAGCACGCCCCGCTCGCCGGCGTCGGGCCCCGCTCCGCGCACATGGGCGACGAAGTCCTCGGCGATCTCCTGGTCGCTGCGGTCGGCCAGGCGGCGGGCGTAGGAGACGTCGGGGTCGTCGGGCGCGCGCTCCGGGGCGAAGACGAGACTGAGGGTGTGCGGGAAGCGCTCGGCGAGCCGGGCCATGGGGTCGGCGGGGCGGACGGCGTCGGTGAGCGTCGCCTCGACCCACGCCTCCTCGTGACGCGCGAGCGCGGGGTCGGCGAGCAGTCCCTCCAGCGTTCCCCGGATCCGGGCCAGCGCACGGGGGACCGGACAGTCGACGCGCTCGGCGGCGATCTCCCCGGCGGCTCCGAGGTCGATCAGCCACATGGTCTTGCGGTGCGCGCTCTCGGAGAACGAGTAGGGCAGCGGGGAGCCCGAGTAGCGCACCCGCTCGGTGATGGTCTGGCAGCCGTGGAGATGACCGAGTGCGGTGTAGTCGACGCCGGCGAAGACTCCGGCCGGCACCGAGGCGACCCCGCCGACGGTGATGTCGCGCTCGCTGTCGCTGGGCTCGCCGCCGGTGACGAAGGCGTGGGCGAGGACGACGGAGCGCGTTCCCCGCGAGCGGGCGGCGAGGTCGGCGCGGACCCGGTCCATCGCGGCGGCGAGCACGGCCTCGTGGGCGGCCTTGTCCACGCCGAACTGGTCCTTCACCAGGGCGGGTTCGAGATAGGGCAGGCCATAGAAGGCGACCTCGCCGAAGGCGTCGTGCAGGACGACCGGCGTGCCGGCCGCCGCCGGATCCGTCCGCAGGTGGATGCCCGCGCGTCCGATGAGGCCCGCGCCCACGCCCAGCCGGCGGGCCGAGTCGTGGTTGCCGGAGATCATCACCGTGGGGACGCCGAGGTCGGCCAGCCGGTGCAGGGCGTCGTCGAAGAGCTCGACCGCGGCGAGCGGCGGCACCGCGCGGTCGTACACGTCTCCCGACACGACCACGGCGTCGACCTCGCGCTCCCGCACGGTCGTGACGAGGTGACCGATGAACTCGGCCTGGGCGCCGAGCATGCTCACCCGGTGGAACGCCCGGCCGAGATGCCAGTCGGAAGTGTGCAGGAGCCTCATGATCCCCGAGACTAACGGCCGGGTCCGACAGCCCGGGCGGTTACTCCCGTATCGCACCGTCATGACAGCCACACCAATGGGGCGTGACGGACATTTCACCCAGCCGTTCGCTCGATGCGTCGCACCTCACACGTCACGCGCCCGCCCGCGTCGGTCAGGCGTCCCCGTACGCCTCGCCGCCGAGCTCGAACCCGGCCGTCCCCGCGGTGGCGT
Organism: Streptomyces sp. NPDC058291; assembly: GCF_042880855.1. NCBI lineage: Bacteria > Bacillati > Actinomycetota > Actinomycetes > Kitasatosporales > Streptomycetaceae > Streptomyces > Streptomyces sp. NPDC058291. Next base: position 80,611 of record NZ_JBHVYK010000019.1, on the reverse strand, counting down.
CCGCCAGCCAGGCGCGGAACGCGTCCACCTCGGCGTCCGGCAGGCCGATCCCGACGGTGACCTCCTCGCCGTAACGGACCTCGCGCACCTCGCGACCGGTCGCGTGCAGGTCGTTGAGCACCTTCCCGGCGCGCTGGTGGTCGACGGTCACGGTGGCCAGCCGGAAACGACGACGGGTGAGGACGTCGAGGGCGTCGAGCGCCTCGCCGACCGCGCCGCCGTACGCCCGGATCAGGCCTCCGGCGCCGAGTTTGACGCCGCCGTAGTACCGGGTGACGACGGCGACGACGTACCGCATGTCGCGGCGCAGCAGCATCTGCAGCATCGGGACGCCCGCGGTGCCGCCGGGCTCGCCGTCGTCGCTCGCCTTCTGCACGCGGGCGTCGGCTCCGATGACGTACGCCCAGCAGTTGTGGGTGGCGTCGGCGTGCTCCTTGCGGACCGAGGCGACGAAGTCCTGGGCCTCCTGCTCGGTGGCCGCCGGGGCGAGGGCGCACAGGAAGCGGGACCGGTTCACCTCGGTCTCGTGCACGCCCGCGCGGGCGACGGTGCGGTACTCGTCCTGCATCCGGTCAGCCTATGCGGTGATCCGATCACCGCCTCTTCGCCGGCGCGGGCGCGCGGCCCGCGCGCGGGGTTGAGGTGACCGGGTTCGCGGCCACCGGCGTCCGTGATCACGGCCGGCTGGCGCGACGGCGGGTCAGCCTCTCGGCACAGTCGTCGAGGTGAGCAGGGCCGTGCCGGGAGCAAGGGCCCGCCAGTGCAGCCCGTACCAGGTCAGGACGGCGATCGCCGACGTCGGGAACTTCAGCCGCACCCGGTCGAGGGCGCCGTCGCGGCCCTCGCGCGCCAGGTCGAGGACGAGTTCCTCCAGGCCGGGGTTGTGCCCGACCAGCAGCAGGGCGCCGACCTCTGCGGGCGTCTCGCCGACGACCTCCAGGATCTCGGGCACGTCCGCCGCGTAGAGCCGCGGGTCGAAGCGCGCCGGGGGCGGCGGGGCCTCCCACTGCGCGGCGGCCAGCTCCCAGGTCCGGCGGGCGCGGACGGCGGTGGAGCACAGGGTCAGATCCGGGCGGAAGCCGGCGTCGGCGAGCGCGCGGCCGGCGGCCGGCGCGTCCCTGAGGCCGCGCGGGGCGAGCGGCCGCTCGTGGTCGGGGACGCCGTCCGGCCAGGCCGACTTGGCGTGGCGCAGCACGACCAGCCGGCGTGGCGTCCCGGCGTCGGGCGCGCTCACGCCGGCGCTCCGAGGTCGCGGGTGAGTTCGAGGCCCAGCAGACGGTCGGCGTAGGCGAACGTCTCGAAGCGGGCGCCCGCAGGCGCCTCGGGGCCGGCGTCCCGCACCTCCCGCAGCACGCGCAGCACGCCGGGCACGTCCAGGTCGTCCTCCCAGGCGGCGCGCAGCCGTCCGCGCAGTTCCTCGGGGACCGGCCGTGAGGGCTGCCGCGCCCAGTCGGCGACGGACCGCCGCCAGCGCGCCAGGGTGTCACGGGCCTCGCCCAGCGCCGCAGCGTCGAGCCGGACGGGCGCGGTGCGGGGCACGGAGAGGAGGGCGAGTCGCAGGACGGCCGGGTCGGCGTCGGCCGCGATTCCCCTGGCAGGCGTCCCGGGCAGGGCGCCTTCGGCCGGGGCGACGGCGACCCGCACCCCGTCGGGGCCGCGGCTGTCCTCGCCGACCACGTGCAGGATCTGCGCCTCGCCCACGCCGGCTCCGGCGCCGAGGCCCCGGCCGTCCTCGAAGGGGTGCATGCCGAGGGCGGTGGCGCCGGCCCGGAGCTCCGCCTGGTCGCGGTCGCCGGTGAGCAGCAGCCAGGCGGGCGTGCCGCCCAGCTCCAGCGCGCGCACGAGCAGATCGGCGACGAGCAGCACCCTGAGCGACGCGGCCCCGTACCCCGAGGCATGCGCCTCGACACGGGTCAGGCCCCGTCGGACCGGGGCGGCGAGGACGGATCCGCCGGTTCGGGCGTCGATGATGCGCAGCACGTGCCGAGCCTAGGCGGCCGGGGGCGGGTTCGCAGGCGCAGCCCGGAATCAGCGACCACCGCACGCTGTTGACACGTGCGTCGGACGCCGTCCGACGCACGAGTTCCGTCCGACCGTCAAGGAGGCCGCCGGTGTACGGCGACGAGGCGACGATCCGCAGGATCCTCACCGGACCGGGTGACACCTGGGCCGTGGTGGGCCTGTCGACGAACCGCGGGCGCGCGGCCTACGGCGTCGCCGAGGTGCTCCGGCGCTTCGGCAAGCGGGTCGTGCCCGTCCATCCGAAGGCGGAGGCCGTGCACGGCGAGCGGGGGTACGCCTCCCTCGCGGACATCCCCTTCGAGGTGGACGTCGTCGACGTCTTCGTCAACAGCGGGCTCGCGGGAGCCGTCGCCGACGAGGCGGTGGCCAAGGGGGCGAAGGCGGTGTGGTTCCAGCTCGGCGTCGTCGACGAGGCGGCCTACGACCGCACCCGCGCCGCGGGCCTGGAGATGGTCATGGACCGCTGCCCGGCGATCGAGATCCCCCGCCTGGCCTGACGACCCGTTCCCCGGGGCGGGACGAACCCCCGCGCCCCCGGTCCTCGCCCGCCTCGGCTCGGCCGCGCTGGTCGCGGACGGGCTGCACGCGCGCACCGACGGGTACACCTCGCTGGCGGTGCTGCTGGGCGCGGGCGGCTCGGCGCTGGGCCTGCGGCTGGCGGACCCGGTGGTGGGGCTCGCGATCACGGCGGCGATCGCGCTGGTGCTGCGGGACGCGGGCAGGGAGGTGTTCCGCCGGGTGCTGGACGCCGTCGACCCGGCCCTGGTGGAACGGGCCGATCGGACGGTGCGCGAGGTCGAAGGGGTGCGCGGCGTGGGCGAGTTGCGGCTGCGCTGGATCGGCCACCGGCCGCGGGCCGAGGTGGCGGTCGTCGTGGACGGCGAGGCGACGGTACGTCAGGCGCAAGCCATCGCCGTGGCGGCCGAACACGCGCTGCTGCACACCCTGCCGCGGCTGACCGCCGCGCTGGTCCACGCGGACCCGGCGCCGGCGCCCGGCGAGGACGACCCGCACCTGCCCCTCGCGCACCACGGCCCGGGCCGGACCCGGTCCGCCCCGCCCAGGGCCGCCTGAGTCCCCGACGCCCCCCGGGGCAGCCCCCCGGCGGGTCTCAGTGCGCGGGCGCGGGAGGCGGCACCGACACCGTCAGCACCATCCGTGTCGGGACCTCGCCGAGGTTGGCGTAACGATGCGCGGCGTTGGCCTCGAAGGTGACGCTCGCGCCGGCCGGGACGCGGTGCTCGCCGCCGTCGACGGTGAGGGTCAGCTCGCCGTCGGTGACGTGGGCGATCTCGACGGTGCCGGGCGGGTGCGGGTCCGAACCGCTGCTCTCGCCGGGCATCAGCAGCCAGTCCCACATCTCCAGCGGACCGGGCGCCTCCGTGCCCGCCAGGAGCCGGCTGTAGCTGCCGGCGTCGGTGTGCCACAGGCGCACCGCCTGTTCGGCGGGGACGATGCGGACCTTCGGGCCGCGCTCGTAGTCGAGCAGGGTGGTGATGCTGACGCCGAGCGCGTCGCCGATCTTGACGACCGTGCCGAGACTGGGATTGGTACGGGCCTGCTCGATCTGGATCAGCATGCCGCGGCTGACCCCGGCCCGCGCCGCGAGCGCGTCGAGCGTGAAGCCGCGTTCGGTGCGCCACCGTTTGACGTTCCGCGCCAGGGACTGGGTCAGCAGGTCGAGGTCCGACACTTTCCGTCCTGTTCCGCCCGATTCCATCCGGTTCCGTTCCCGTCCCGGAGTCCAACATTCTGGATGACAGGGTTCACTTCCCTGAACTACGGTGCGGTGTACCCGATCGTGCACCGAACTGTACTGCGAGGGACCGTGACAGCAGTCTTCGCCCTGTCCGCCAGAGTCCTGAGGGGCCTGGTCGACTTCGGCGGCGGACTGCTGACCCGACGCGCGCCGGCGCTCACGGTGGTCGTCGTCTCGCAGTCGATCGCCGTGGTCGCCCTCGGCGTGACGGTGACGGCCACCGGCGGCTGGAGCGAGCGAGGCCGGCGCCCGCCTCCGGTTCGCGGTCGTGGCCGGACTGGTGGGCCCGGTCGCCCTCCTCTCCTCCTACAAGGCGCTGGCGCTCGGTCCCATGGGGTCGTCTCCCCGCCGGCCGACCTCGGCGTCGCGGTGCCGGTGTCCGTCGGGCTCCTCCTCGGCGAGCGCCCGGGGCTCGCCCTGCCCGTCGGTGTGCCCGCGCCGCAGCAGTTCGCGGGCCACCGGGGCGACGGGCGGCGCGGCGCTGTACGTCGCCGTCCGGCGCGGGGCGCCCGCGCTGCCCGTGGGGGTCTGGCCGGGGCCTCGCTGCCGGCCTACGCGTTCGTCGGCCTTGCCGACGTCGCCGCGAACGGCAGCTACGCCGTCGCCGCCCAGCACGGCCCGGTCACGGTGGCCGCCGTGCCGGCCTGCCTGTACCCGGTGGTGACGGCTCTCGCCGCGCGCGGATTCCTGCGCGAACGGCTCCGCCCGGTCCAGGCGGCGGGCGCGGGGCCGGCCCTGGTCGGCACACTGCTGCCGGCCACCGGCTAGCCCGCCCCCGCCGTTCCCGCGGATCAGCTGCCGGGCTCCAGCCGGGCCAGCTCGGCCACCGTCTCCTCGTCCAGCTCCGACAGCGCGACCAGTTGGTCCGGGGTGACGCCGTCCGGTATCGGCACCGGCGCGGGGCTGCGCAGCGGCGGCTGCCAGCCCTCCGCGGGCGTCCAGCGTCGGACGACCCGGGCCGGAGCCCCCGCGACGACGGCATGGTCGGGCACGGCCCCGCGCACCACCGCCCCGGCTGCGACGACGACGTTCCGTCCGATCCGCGCCCCCGGCAGGATCACGGCACCGGTGCCGATCCAGCACCCCGGGCCGATCTCCACGGACTCCATGCGGGGCCACTGCTTGCCGATCGGCTCGTGCGGATCGTCGTAGGAGTGATTGGTGGACGTGACGTACACGTACGGGCCGAAGTAGCAGTCGCTGCCGATGGTGACCGTCGTGTCGGCGATGACATGGCTGCCCCGGCCGAGGACGACGCCGTCGCCGAGGCGCAGGATCGGGTCCGGACCGAGGTCGAGGTCGGGCATCAGACCGGCGGTCAGGGTCACCTGCTCCCCGACGATGCAGTGCGCGCCGAGATGGATCCAGGGCTCCCCGAAGACCGTGCCGAGCGGAAAGGCGAGCCGGGTGCCGTCGCCGATCGAGCCGAAGCGGAAGCGCCCGGGCCGCTCGGCGGTGACGGAGGCCGTGCGCTGCACCCAGGACCAGCCCGCGTGGACGGCGCGCTGGGCCAGTCGACGCCGCCATGATGAGAACGTGTTCTTGCGCTTCGGCACCCGCTCACCGTACTCAGCGCGCACCGCGGCCAACGGCCCCCGGCCCTGTGATCTTCGCCCCACCGGGTGGCGTACGGTGCGGGGAACGACGGACACGAGGAGACGGTGATGACGCACAAGGCGCTGATCGTGGGGATCGGCGGCAGGGAACCCCGGGTCCACACGGACGCGTTCGTGGCGCCGACCGCGTCGGTGATCGGGGACGTCACCCTGGAGGCGGGGGCCAGCGTCTGGTACGGGGCGGTGGTGCGCGGGGACGTGGAGCGGATCACGGTCCGGGCGGACGCCAACGTCCAGGACAACGTGACGCTTCACGCCGACCCCGGCTTCCCGGTGACGATCGGCGAGCGCGTGTCGGTCGGCCACAACGCCGTGGTGCACGGCGCGACCGTCGGGGACGACTGCCTCGTCGGCATGGGGGCGACCGTGCTCAACGGCGCGGTGATCGGGGCGGGTTCGCTGGTCGCCGCGCAGGCGCTGGTGCCGCAGGGGATGGTGGTCCCGCCGGGTTCGCTGGTGGCGGGCGTGCCGGCCAAGGTGAAGCGGGAGCTGAGCGAGGAGGAGCGGCAGGGCGTGACGCTGAACGGCACCCTGTACGCGGACTTGGCCAAGGCTCACGGCGAGATCCACGCGTAGGAGCGGCGTCCTCGGGGCTCGGACCCGCCGGTGGGCGGGGTGCACGGGTGGGCGGGGTGCACGGGTGCGGGCCCCGGCCGCGATCCGTCGCGCCGGCGTCAAGCGGATCGAGACCTGGTACCGGGGCGAGGGCAAGACCGACGCCAAGGAGGCGCTCACCGCCGGTGAGCGGTGACCTCGGCCGACCGGGCGCGCGCGGGCTTCCGCCCCGCGCCGCGGCCCCGTGCCCCGACTACTCGGCGACGGCGGGCTCGGCCCCGGCCGGCGCCTCGGTCCTGGCCTCGGCGGCCTCCTGCGCGGAGCGCTTCGCCTTGCGCTTGATGACGAGCATCGACGTCAGGCCGATCAGCACCGCCAGGACCAGTCCCAGCCAGGAGAACCGCTTCAGCCAGGACTCGGCCACGACGCCCACGTAGTAGATGACGGCCGTCGTGCCGCCCGCCCAGGCGATGCCGCCGAGCAGGTTGGCGGTGAGGAACTTCCAGTACGGCATGTGCAGGACGCCCGCGAGCGGTCCGGCGAAGATGCGCAGCAGGGCGACGAAGCGGCCGAAGAAGACGGCCCACATGCCCCATTTCTCGAAGGACCGCTCGGCGGTGGCGACATGCCCCTCGCTGAAGTGACTCGGGAACTTCCTGCCGAGCCAGGCCAGCAGCGGGCGTCCGCCCTTGCGGCCGATGGCGTAGCCGATGGAGTCGCCGATCACGGCGCCCGCGGTGGCGCACGCGCCCAGGACGAAGGGGTTCACGCCGCCGTGCTGGGAGGACAGCAGCGCGGCCGAGACGAGGACGATCTCGCCGGGCAGCGGGATGCCGAGGCTCTCCAGGCCGATGACCAGGGCGACCACGGCGTAGACGGCGGCCGCGGGCACCGTGTCGAGCCATTCCTGCACGTGCACCGCGGTTCCTCCCGTTTGACGTCCCTGGTCTGTCGACGCTCCCCGGAACCCTACCGGGTCGGCCCCGGCCGGTCCGGCCGGTGAGGCAGCCCGCCCCACCACGGATGCGGACCCGCGATCCCTCGGGACGGCGCGGCCCGCCGGACACTCCTCGATGACCAAACGCCCACCGGTCCCGCCGTGTTCCCGGTCCGCCGTGTTCCCGGTCCGCCGTGTTCCCGGTCCGCCGTGTTCCCGGTCCGCCCTGATGGCCGAAGGCCCGCCGCGGCCGTGCACCGCCGCCGTCGACCGCACGGCGGGCGGCGGGCGGCGGCGCGACGAAGGAGGGGCGGCTCCCCTCGTGCGGCCCCTCCTTCGGCTTCGCGGGCCGGCGCCGGCTCAGTGCCCCAGGGAGGCGGCCGTTTCCGCGACGACTGTGCCGAGCACGCCGGAGACCTCCGACACGGCGGCCTGTGCGGGGAGCGCGTCCACGACGGGCGCGGCGGCCGCACCGACGGGACCGGCCGGGTCCGGCCGGGCTGCCGAAGTCGCCGGGCCTGCCGGGGCGGCGCAGCAGCTCACCTGGGCGATCCGGGTCTCGAACTGCGGCCCGGGGACCGTCGCGGCGGGTGTGGGGACGCCGTCGGGGGCGAGGGGCGGGCCGCTGCCCGGCGCGGGGGACGCCGGGAGGGCCGGGGCGCCGGGCGTGCCGGGCGCCCGCGCCGCGGGCGGCTCCGTCTGCTTGCGCGCCTGCGGGCCGGGCGCACCGGGCGCCGTCGCGGCCGTGTCGAAGACCCACCGCTGCCCGGTCGAGCCGTCCCGCTCGAAGACGACGACGGACGCCCCCTCGCCGTCGGCGTCCCGGGCGACCGCGAGTTCGTCGTCGCGGCGCAGCAGCAGCTCACCGCGGACGGTGAGATCGAAGAACGTCTCCCCCGCGTGCACCAGGCACCGCGCCAGGGCGGTCGTCCGGTGGCCGGGGTCGGCGGCCAGGCACAGCGTGGGGTCGGCGGAGCTGCGCAGCAGACCGTCCTGCTGATAGGACCACTGCTGGGACGCGGCCGCCGAGCAGTCGGCCAGGACGATGCCGACACCGACCTCCGCCCGGCCGCCCGAGACGTCGAGACAGAGCCCGGTGTCCGGTCCGCGCAGTCTGCCGAGCGCGACCTCGGCGTCGCGGGAGGCTGAGGCGTTCGACGGGGAGCCGACGGGCGAGGGGTTGCGGGAGACGCCCGGGAAGCGTCGGCCGTCGACGGCCGGGGTGCTGGTCCTGCCGACGGGCGCGCCCCAGGTGGCCCCGGGAGCGGGCGCGCCGTCGTCGGACCACCCCTTGGCCGCGAGGACGGTCGCGACCAGGGCCAGGGAGGTCAGTCCCACGCCGACGAGCACGGCCTTGGGGCGCCGGCCCGGAAGGTCGAGCAGGCCCGCGGAGGTGGTGCGGTGCCGGCCGCCGCCGGCGGGCGGACGCACCCCGACCGGGCGGGCCGGCGCGTCGGGGGACGCGGCGCGCACGCGGCCGGGGCGGGAGTCGAGATAGCGGCGGGCGCCCCATCCGAGCACGGTCTCGGCGAGCAGCACGTCCAGTGCGCCGTCGAAATGGCTGAGCTGTTCGGCGGCGTGCCGGCAGAAGCGGCAGTGCGCCAGATGCCGGCGGACGTCGGGCAGCAGTGTTCCGCCGCGCTGCAGGGGAACGTCGAGGAGACGGTTGTAGAAGCCGCATTCACTGGTCGGCGCGAGTTCCCGGTGGGCGCGTACACAACCCGCCCGCAATTGTTCCCGCGCCTGTTCCAGAACGCCGTTCGCCGCACTGTCGTCCATCCCCGACAGACCGGCCGGTACGGATATGGGTTCCGCCTCCACCTCGGTGTGCCACAGGAGGCATTGCGAGGCGGCCGGGAGCAACTGGAAAGAGCGCTCGGCCAGTTGCCGCCTTTCGGCGGTCCCGGGGCGCGCGGCGCGCAGTCCGCGGCCGCCGACGGTTTTCCGCAGTTCCGGCAGAACGTCCGCGACCTTGTCGGCGCCGGCCCATTCCCTGACCGTCTCCCGTACGGCGACGAGGAGTTGGGGGCGCAGTGCGCCGTCGGTGCGCCCGTCGGCCAGCCGGCCGAGGACGTCGTGGAAGGCCGCGGCGGCCACGAGTCGAGCCGTGTCCTCGGTGCCGGCCAGGCAGACCGTGGCGTAGTCGAGGGCGGCCCGCCAGTGACGGGCGAACAGCAGGGCTATCGCGTGGGCGCGGCCGTGGGGGTCGGCCAGCCGGGCGACGAGTTCGGGATCGGATTCCCCGGGGGTCCAACCGGGGCGGGGCGGGTGGGGCGGGCGTGGGGGGTTGGGGGATTGCACGGAACCATTTCCTTCCAAGCCGACGAACGGCACGGAAAACACGCCGTCGGAAAGCAGGTGCCTGATTGGTGCGTACCTTTGGCCTGACCAGGCACGTTGGCCCGATCGGACCCATCCGTAAGGGGAGGCTCACCTTCGCACACGCTCCTCACAGTAAACAAGGAGTTCGAGTGACCCAGGTTCAAAGCGAGGGAATTTCAGATAAGTTACCGGCGGTAGCCGCACCCGTTTTCGAAAATGCCCCGGACGGGCGGGCTCAACTTGCGCCCACGGAAAGCCGGATGAGACACGGAATCTCCAACTTCCGGCCCGGTCAGGACGGCCGCTTCACGGTGGACCGGTGGCGCACAGCAATCTCCGAGGTGACTCCCGGTGCGCTCCTATCCGGATGGGCCAGCATCGTCGCCATGAGCACCCCCCACTCCGCACCCCGGGTCCGCAAAGCGGTCGTCCCGGCCGCCGGTCTCGGCACCCGCTTCCTGCCCGCCACCAAGGCGACGCCGAAGGAGATGCTGCCCGTCGTCGACAAGCCGGCCATCCAGTACGTCGTCGAGGAGGCGGCCGCCGCCGGCCTGGACGACGTGCTGATGGTGACCGGCCGGCACAAGCGGGCCATCGAGGACCACTTCGACCACGCCTTCGAACTGGAGCAGGCGCTGGCCGCCAAGGGCGACACCGTGCGGCTGGACGCGGTGCGCGACCCGGCCCGGCTCGCCGACATCCACCACATCAGGCAGGGCGACCCGCTCGGCCTCGGTCACGCCGTGCTCTGCGCCCGCCACCACGTGGGCGACCAGCCGTTCGCCGTCCTGCTCGGGGACGACCTCATCGACGCGCGCGAGACGCTGCTCAGCCGGATGCTGGACGTCCGCGAGCGGTACGCCGGCAGCGTGGTCGCCCTGATGGAGGTGGCGCCGGAGCAGATCCACCGCTACGGCTGCGCGGCCGTGGAACCGTCCGGGGAGGACGGCGTCGTGCGCGTCACCGGGCTCGTGGAGAAACCCGCGCGCGAGGACGCGCCGAGCCGGTACGCGGTCATCGGACGGTACGTCCTGGACCCGGCCGTCTTCGACGTGCTGGAGCGCACCGGGCCCGGCCGCGGCGGCGAGATCCAGCTCACCGACGCCCTCCAGGAGCTGGCGGCGGCCGGCACGGTGCACGGCGTGGTCTTCTCCGGCCGCCGGTACGACACCGGCGACAAGACCGACTACCTGCGCACGGTCGTCCGCCTCGCCTGCGACCGGCCCGACCTGGGGCCGGAGTTCGTCGCCTGGCTCAAGGACTTCGTGGCGGCCCTGAAGGACGGCGAGGGCGGCGAGGGCGGCGGGGACGGCGAGGACGGCGGCGCCGAGCGGGACCGGCCCGCCGCCTGACCCGGTGACCCCGACGGCACCGGCGACGACGGGCCTGGTGGCGATGTGCGCACCAGGCGGATCCTGCGGGCCGTCCGCCGCCGGGGCGTCGGGCGTCGGAACGTCCGGAGTCGGAGGCGTCGGGCGTCGGAGGCGTCGGGCGTCGGAGGCGTCGGGAGTCGGAGGCGTCCGGAGTCGGAGGCGTCGGGCGTCGGAACGTCCGGAGTCGGAGGCGTCGGCCGTGGGGACGGGGGCGTCAGCCGTTGGGACGGGGGCGTCAGCCGTTGGGACGGGGGCGTCAGCCGTTGGGACGCAGGGTCCAGGTCACCGTCATCTCGCCGGTGACGGCTCCGTCGGCGCGGCGGATCTCGATGGCGACCGGGAACTCGGGGCGCTCCCCCGCGTCGAGCTGGGCGACGACCTCGGCGGCCGGCCGCCCCAGGGTCGCGGTGGCGGTGACGGCGCCCATCGCCAGCTTGCGGTAGGCGATCTGCGCGCCGACGGCGAGCGGCACGGCACGGGAGAGCTGGTCGCCGAACGCCGCGAGGACGATCGCGCCGCTGGCGGACTCGCCGAGCGTGAACATCGCGCCGGCGTGCGGGCCGCCCACATGGTTGTGGAACTCGCCCTGGTCCGGCAGCGCGACCACGGCCCTCTCCGGACCGGCCTCGATGAATTCGAGGTTCAGGGTCCTGGCCATGGGCACCGTGGCGGCGAGCATCTCGCCGATGGACATCTGGTCTGCGCTCATGCCGAGATGTTACCTACGAGTAGCTTCAGGTGACCAGCCCATGTGACGCTCGCCCCATGGCGGCGGTCCGGGCTCGCCTCGCCGGGGAGGGCGGGGCGTGGAGACCGGGACCCGGACCTCACAATCCGGAGGTACCGGGGCACTGTGCGCGGGTCGCCCCCGTCCGGCCCCGATTCGGTACGTCCCTGACAAGGGGCGGTGACCGAACCGTGTCCCGGGCGGCACTAGTGTTTCTGGCCATGTGGCCAGGACAGCAGCCGCCCGGGGGAGAGCAGAACCCGCAGGCGCAGAACAATCCGTACCAGCAGCCGGGATACCAGCAGCCGAACCCGTATCAGCAACCCGGGTACCAGCAGCAGCCCAACCCCTACCCGACGCAGCCGCAATGGGGCGCCCCGGCGCCCGTCGGCATGCCCACCCCGCCGCCGAACGGCAGCGGCGGCGGCGACGGCAACCGGACGAAGCTGGTCGCGATCATCGCGGCCTCCGCCGTCGTGGTCGCCGCCGCAGTCACCGGATTCCTGGTGCTGGGCGGCGACGACGAACCGGCTCCCGTGAGCAAGGGCAGCGAGAGTCCCTCCGTCTCCGCCTCGGCGTCCGCGTCCTCGTCCGACGGCACGGACGACAACCCGCGCAGCAACGAGTCGGAGAAGCCGACCGTCCCCGGCTGGAAGGTCGTCGTGAACCCCAAGTGGGGCATCGCCTTCGACGTGCCGGCGGACTGGGAGGTCCAGTCGCCGGGACTCAGCCAGGGGTTCGAGTGGGAGGACAAGAAGAAGTCCGACGGCTACGACCGGATCCTGCAAGGGGGCACGGCCGAGTTCAAGTCGAAGTGGTGCTCGGTCGACTCCGACAAGGACGGCAAGATCGAGGACACCGCCCTGGCCATGGTCGGCAGCAAGGGCGCGGAGGGCGCCAAGAACACCGACGAGATCGCGATCAACACGCCCGCGTGGTGGGTCTTCGGCGGCTACACCGAACCGGACAAGAAGAGCATCACCACCGACAAGAAGGCCACCCCCTTCACGACCGCCTCCGGCGTCAAGGGCAGCTACGCCTGGGCGCAGTCCACGAACACGCCCCAGAAGGGCAAGTGCGACAGCGACGGCAAGGCGATCACCTTCGGTTTCAAGAACTCCAACGACGACTACGTGTCGTGGAACCTGTACGGGGCCAAGGGCGTGAAGGACGAGCTCCCGAAGGCCACCATCATGCAGATCCTGAGCACCGTACGGCTCCACGGAACGCCCACCCACAACTGAGCGTGGCCGGCGCACCGGCGGTCCGTGACCGGTTTGGCGCGGCGGGACCCCGGCGGCGATAGTCGGCCGGTGACCCCACCCGCCGACACCGCCGAGACCGTCGAAGCCAGCGGACCCGCGGGCGCCCGCCGCCCGCGCGGGCCCTCCTGGGCGAGCCGCAACTACAGCCTGCTGACCGCCGCCGCGTTCGTGACGAGCCTCGGCAGCCAGGGAGCTCTCATCGCCGCCGCGTTCGCCGTCCTGGAGTCGGGCGGCGACGGCGGCGACGTGGGCCTGGTGGCGGCGGCCCGCACCCTTCCGCTGGTGCTCTTCCTGCTGATCGGCGGCGCCGTCGCGGACCGGCTGCCGCGGCACCGGGTGATGGTCGCGGCCAACGCCCTCAACTTCGCGTCCCAGGCCGTCTTCGCCGCGCTCGTCCTGCTGGGCGAGCCTCAGTTGTGGCAGATGATGCTGCTGACCGGGCTCGGCGGGGCGGGCCAGGCGTTCTTCTCCCCCGCGGCCGAGGGGATGCTGATGTCCTCGGTCCAGGGCGAGCAGGCCGGCCGGGCCTTCGCCGTCTTCCGGATGGCGATGCAGGGCGCGGGACTGGGCGGCGCGGCCCTCGGCGGCGCGATGGTCGCGGTGATCGGCCCGGGCTGGGTGCTGGCCGCGGACGCCGCCGCGTTCGCGGTGGCCGGCTCGCTGCGCGCGTTCCTCGACGTGCGACGCATCCCGAAGCGCGCGCCCGGCGGCGGTCTGCTGTCCGACCTCCGCGAGGGCTGGCGGGAGTTCAGCGGTCGGCCCTGGCTGTGGGGCGTCGTGCTGCAGTTCTCCGTCGCCAACGCCGTCGTCGGCGCCGCCGACGCGGTGTACGGGCCGCTCGTCGCCCGCGACCACCTCGGCGGGGCCGGGCCCTGGGGCCTCGCCCTGGCCCTCTTCGGCGGCGGCACCGTGACGGGGGCGCTGCTGATGACCCGGTGGAAGCCGCGCCGTCTGCTCCTGGCCGGCACGCTCTGTGTCTTTCCCCTGGCCCTGCCCGCCGCCGCGCTCGCCGTGCCGGTGCCGATCGGCGTCCTGTGCACGGCGATGTTCCTGACCGGCGTCACCCTGGAGGTGTTCGGCGTCTCCTGGATGACCGCGCTGCACCAGGAGATCCCCGAGGAGAAACTCTCGCGTGTCTCCGCCTACGACTGGTTCGGCTCGGTGGCCCTGGTGCCGTTGGCCATGGCGTCGGCGGGGCCCGCGGAGGCCGCGTTCGGCCGCGGCACGTCGCTGTGGGGCTGCGCCGCCCTCGTCGTCGTGGTGACGGCGGCGGTCCTGTGCGTGCCGGACGTGCGCAACCTCACCCGGCGCACCGGGCCGGTGTCGGGCGGGACGCCGAGGGCGGACGCGCGGCCGGGAGCGGAGGACACGGACCGGCGTCTGATCGGTTAGGCCCGCTTCACGCCCGCATGCGCGCCGGTCGAACGGCCGGGCCCGGGGGCCGAGCGCGCGCCCGCCACGCCTCAGCCGATGCCGAACGCCCCCTCGGGCGGTTCGGGTGACGGTACGGCGTCCTCGTCGCGGACCGGTCGGGCGTCGCCGATGAGACGGCGCAGGCCGGGGCCGTGCTCCACCCGGGCGGGGAACGGGTCGGCGGCGGTGCGGCGGGCCAGGGCGGGCACGTCGAGCGGGCGGTGCGCGGCGGCCAGCACCGCGTTGCCGAAGCGGCGGCCGCGCAGCACGGCCGGCTCCGCGACCAGCACCAGCTCCTCGAACACCTCGGCCAGAGCGGCCAGTTGGGACCTCAGGAAGGCGAACGGCGCGGCGTCGGCGAGGTTCGCCAGATAGACGCCGTCGGCGCGCAGGACCCGTGCCGCCTCCTCGGCGTAGGCGAGGGAGGTCAGCTGGGCGGGGATCCGGGAGCCGCCGAAGACGTCGGCGACGAGCACGTCTGCGGAGCCGTCCGGGGCCGCCTCCAGCCAGGCCCGCGCGTCGGCCGCGTGCAGCGCGATGCCGGCCCGGGGCGGGACGGGCAGGTGCTCGGCGACCAGGTCCAGCAGCGCGCGGTCGAACTCGACGACGTCCTGGCGGGAGCCCGGCCGGGTCGCGGCCACGTACCGGGGCAGGGTGAGCGCGCCGCCGCCGAGGTGGAGCACGTCCAGGGGGCGTCCCGGCTCCGCGGCGGTGTCCAGGACGTGCCCGAGGCGCCGCGCGTACTCGAACTCCAGGTGCGTGGGCTCGTCGAGGTCGACGTACGACTGCGGCGCCCCGTCGACCGTCAGCAGCCAGGCCCGGTCCCGGTCGACGTCGGGCATCAGCTTGGCGATGCCGTGGTCGACGGCTCGGGTGACGGGTACGGGCTCGTCGTTCACCCGTTCATTGTGCCGGTGAGGCCCCGCCGACCTGGACCCACCCCGGGCCGCGTGCGGGGCCGCCGGACACCGGGTGCGGGAGGTGAGGCCGCCGGGCCCGGTACCCGAGAGGGCAGATGCCGGCGCCAGGGGCGCGGACCGGGGCCGAGGCCGCGAACCCTGCGCCGGGGTCAGCGGACCCCGGTGAGGGCCCGCGGACCCCGGCGCAGGGACACGGACCCCGGCGCAGGGACGCGGACCCCACGGCGGGGCACGGCCGTCGGTCCCGGCCGCAGACGCGTGTGCCGGCCCGTGGACCGGAGACCGGGGTCGGCGGCCCACGGTCACCGGCGCGCGGTCCGCGCTCAGCCCGTGCCGGCCGGTCTCAGCTCAGAGGACCGACGTCACGGTTCCCGCCCCCACGGTCCGCCCGCCCTCCCGGACGGCGAAGCCGAGGCCGGGCTCCAGCGCGATCTCGTGGCCCAGTTCGACGGTCATGTCGACCGTGTCCCCGGGCCGCGCGACCGCGACGGCGCCCAGGTCCACGTCTCCGACGACGTCCGCCGTCCGGATGTAGAACTGCGGCCGGTACCCGGTGGAGACGGGCGTCGTACGACCGCCCTCACGCGCCGACAGCACGTACACCTGCGCCGAGAACCGCCGCCGCGGCGTCACGCTCCCCGGCGCGGCCAGGACGTGCCCCCGGCGGACGGCGTCGCGCGCCACCCCGCGCAGCAGCAGGGCCACGTTGTCGCCGGCCTGAGCCTCCGTCATCGGCTTGCCGAAGGTCTCCAGGCCGGTGACCACGCTCTCCAGACCCGCGCCGAGCACGTCGACCCGGTCGCCCACCCGCACCGTGCCCCGTTCGACCGCGCCGGTGACCACGGTCCCCCGGCCGGTGATGGTGAGCACGTTCTCCACCGGCAGCAGGAACGGCGCGTCCAGATAGCGCTCGGGGACGGGCACGTAGGTGTCCACCGCGTCGAGCAGCGCGTCGACGGCGCGCGTCCAGCGCGGGTCGCCCTCCAGGGCCCTCAGCCCCGACACCCGGACGACGGGCGCGGCGTCGCCGCCGTACCCATGCTCGGTGAGCAGGTCGCGGACCTCCAGTTCGACGAGGTCGATGAGCTCCTCGTCGCCCGCGTCGGCCTTGTTGAGGGCGACCACGATGTGGTCCACCCCCACCTGCCGGGCCAGCAGGACGTGTTCGGCGGTCTGCGGCATGATCCCGTCGAGCGCGGAGACGACGAGGATCGCCCCGTCGAGCTGCGCGGCGCCGGTGACCATGTTCTTGACGTAGTCGGCGTGACCCGGCATGTCGACGTGCGCGTAGTGCCGGGTGTCGGTCTCGTACTCGACGTGCGCGATGTTGATGGTGATCCCGCGCGCGGCCTCCTCCGGGGCGCGGTCGATGCGGTCGAACGGCACGAAGGAGCCGGTTCCGCGGTCGGCGAGAACCTTGGTGATGGCGGCGGTCAGCGTGGTCTTGCCGTGGTCGACGTGACCCATGGTGCCGATGTTGAGATGGGGCTTGGTCCGCACGTACGCGGTCTTGGGCATGGCTGTACCTCGAAGCGTGTCCGTAGGAAGGGGGACCCCGAGGAATCGGCCGACCCTCCCCCTGGGGGGTCCGCCGGACAGTCCGGAGAGGGTCAGCTTCGGGCGCCGTCGACAGCGGCCGCGAGGATCGGGACGGCAGCCTTCGGCGCATCCGCGACTGCGGATGCTGCGAGGAGGAAGGCGTGCCGGAACATGAGGCTGATCCTCGCCGACGGTTCGTCGGGTGTCGAATGGTTTTCCGCGGATCGGCGGAGGGGGGCCGTATGACCGCAATCGGCTAGGACGGCCCTCGCACGGCGTCGATGTTCTTCAGGGCTTCGCGGACCGTCAGCGGCGCGAACCGGCCCCGCTCGCGGGCGAGGAAGGCGCGGACGGCATCCGGGTCGGTCTTGGCGTACTCGCGCAGGCACCAGCCGATGGCCTTGCGGACGAAGAAGGCGGGATGGCCGGACTGGCGCAGGCAGTACGCGAACAGCCGGTCGGCGTCGGTGCGTTCCTTGTGGCGCAGCTGGTGCAGCAGGGCGGTGCGCACCACCCACAGGTCCTCGTCGACGATCCAGTCGTCCAGGTCGGCCGCGAGACCGGGGTCGGCCGCGACCAGGGCGCCGACCACGTGCGCGGCGAGCAGGTCGACCGTGTCCCACCAGGAGGTGGTGGTGACGAGCCGGCGGGCCACCGGCAGGAACCCCGACGACAGACGTTCCGCGTGCCGGCGCAGGTAGTCCACGGCGAAGTAGTGGTACTCGCGGTGCGGCAACGCCCAGCAGCGCAGGGCGATCGCCGTGCAGTCGTCCTCGACCGGGCGGGGCGTGCCGGCCAGGACGGCGCGGGACAGGGCCCGGCGGTCGGGGGTGGGCAGGCCGAGGAAGGGGGCCACGTCCTTCATGTAGGCGCGCATGGCCGCCGCCCGGCGGGCGTCGGCCGCGCCGCCGTACGCGGCCGTCAGGCGCTCCAGCACGGTGTCGGCGAGAGCGCTGTGCGGCCCGTCGGCCGGGTCCGCACCTGTGACGGTCATGAGACGAACCATACGGCGATCACACATGTCCGTCCGTTAGTGTCACGGGATGCTCGATGCCACCACCCGCTCTGGGGGCACCGCCACGGCCTCTCCCCGGGCCACCGGCACGGACTTCGTCATTCCGTTGCTCGCGCCTGCCCCCCTGCCCGTCATCACCCCCGTGGTCCCGCCGGCAGTCCCCTCCGTCGTCGCGCCCGTCCCGTCCTCGGCGACCGCTCCCGGCGGGATCGCCGCGCGCTGCCGCAGAGTGCTCCTGTCGCCCTGGTCCCGCCTGGCGCTCCTGATCGTGCTGCTGGCCGGGGCCGCGGCGAGCGTGCTGCTCTTCGAGCCGCAGAAGCTCCTCGCGGACGGCTGGCCGCCCCAGTTGGGCGGCGCCTCGGCGGCCGCGGTCTTCGCGGTGGCGTACGGGCTGTGCACGGTGGCGTTCGTGCCGAGACCGCTGCTGAACCTGGGCGCCGGCGCGCTGTTCGGCTCGCAGTGGGGCGTCGGCGCGGCGCTGGCGGGCACGGTGCTGGGGGCCGGGATCTCCTTCGGGCTGGGGCGCGTCCTGGGGCAGGACGCGTTGCGTCCGCTGCTGCGCGGCCGCCTGCTCGAGGCGGCGGACGGTCAGCTGAGCCGGCACGGCCTGCGCTCGATGCTGGCGGCCCGGCTGTTCCCGGGGGTGCCGTTCTGGGCCGCGAACTACTGCGCCGCCGTGTCGCGCATGAGCTGGCCGTCGTTCCTGGTGGCGACCGCGCTGGGATCGATCCCCAACACCGCCGCCTACGTCGTCGCCGGGGCCCGGGCCTCCTCCCCGACGTCGCCGGCCTTCCTGATCGCCATGGTCTGCATCGCCCTGCCCGCGGTGGTCGGCGCGGCGGTGGCCTGGCGCAAGCGCCACCACCTGCGCCGTCCGTAGCCCGCGCCGTCACCCGTTCGCGACGTCGTGCCAGCGCTGAGCGTCGCCCGTGCGCGGCCCTGACGGTGATCAGCGCTCACCCTGCCCGTCACCTGTCCTGCGACCGCGGCCGGTTGACGGGCCTCCCACGCCCTGGTGCCGCTACACGGACTCCAGCACCATCGCGTTGGCGAGCCCGCCCGCCTCGCACATGGTCTGCAGGGCGCCGCGGGCCCGCATCGCGTGGACCAGCGTCGTCGTCAGACGGGTGCCGCTCGCGCCGAGGGGGTGTCCGAGCGCGATCGCGCCGCCGTGCACATTGACCTTGGCGAGGTCGGCCCCGGTCTCCTGCCGCCATCCCTTTCCGCCGGAACCGCCCCCGCCGCCGCACCCGGCCACCAGAACCGCCGCGCACAGCGCCGCCGCCGTGTCCCTGATCCGCACTCGCTGACTCCCCGATCCCGACGCTCTCGACGTCGGTCGATTGGATCAGCCGGCAGGACGAACCGCAGGGATTCGACCGGAACTACGACAACCGACCCGGCGGGTGATGATGAACCGGTCCTGGCGTCACACGCGCGCAGGCCGTCGCGCACACGCCTGCGGTCGCGCCCACACCTGGGCTCACGCGCACACCTCGGCTCACGCGTACACGTCCAGCCGCCCGCACATGCCGAATTTCCCGTGGACGGACGGCTCCTCGGCCCGCACGACGGCCTCGGCGAGGTGGGAGACATCCCCGTCCGCGAGCCGGTCGAGCTGCTCCCCGGTGGCCTCCGCGGCCGCGCGCGCGCCCTGCGCCCAACGCTCGCGCCACTCGGCCAGCCGGGGCCGCACCAACGCGGCGGCGGCCCGGTGGAAGGCGGCCAGGGCCGCTCCGGGGTCGGGCGCCTCGCGCAGCGCCCGACAGCCCTCCAGCGCGAGGTCGCGCCGGGCGCGGGCGACGCGCTCCTGCTCCTCGCGGGGGGCGTCGGCGGGGATAGCGGTCGCGGCGGCGTACGCGTCGGGGTCGGCGAGGTGCTCCGGCGGCAGGGTGAGCACCGCGTCGCCCGCCTCCGGCAGCCCGCCGTTCTGCATCAGGACGGTGATGCGCAGATCGCCCTCGTTGACCAGCCGGTGGACGGCGCCCGGCGTGAACCAGGCGACGGTGCCGGGCGCGAGGGGCGTGACCCGGTGGCCGGCGGCCGTCAGGGTGTGCACCGCTCCGCGTCCATGGGTGACCACGTACCCCTCCGAACAGGCCAGGTGCACATGGGGGGTTCCGCCGTGCAGTCCGTCGGCGGCGGGCCAGTCGTACACGCACAGGTGCGAGACGGCGACCCCGCCGGGCAGTCCCCCGTAGGCGCTCACCACGGGTGCGTCCGCAGGTATTCGGCGATCTCGCCGCGTCCCCAGGCGCCGTCGGCCACGACCACCCGGTAGCGACGGGTCAGCGTGTCGCCGGGAGCGAGCTCCAGTTCGTCGAAGAAGGCCCAGGACGGGGCGATCCCCGCGAAGGGCTCGTTGCGCACGAACCAGTGGGCCGGGTGGGCCCCTCGGGCGCCGGCGTGGTCGTTCTCGGGGGCGTGCGCGAAGACGACGGTGGCATGGCCGTCGGAGCCGTCGTGTTCGCCGGCGAGGGCGAGCCAGGAGCTCTGCGAGGCCATCAGTCCGGGCCCCTCGCCTTCGGGGCCGATGATCCGGCCGTCCCGGAAGGCGCGCGGGCCGCGCCAGAACAGGCCCGTGTAGCCGGCCATCTCCCGCCCGGCGGTGGTCGGGCTGCCGAAGCGCAGCGGTTCGTCCCGGCGGTTGGTGACGGCGCTGGTCCAGGTCAGCGCCCAGGAACCGGAGTCGGGTTCGACGTCGCGCACCTCGATGCGCCGCGTCTCCTCGGCCCACAGCTCGCCGCCGGACGGATGCCAGGTCAGGCGTTCCGCGATGACGGCACGGCCGGCGCCCGCCGCGACCTCGTCGAAGCCGGCGTGCGCCATCGAACCGACCCGCTCGGGGAGTTCCCGATAACCCTCGCCGTGGACATAGGAGTTGCCGCCCCACAGATTGGCGCCCGAGAGGTGGGAGGCGGTCAGCGACAGTCCCTTGTGCCAGCGGTGGTCGTTGGGCCGGTAGTCGGTGACCACGTTCCCGGCGAGGGTCCGCAGCGGGTGGATGTACGGCTTGGGCGCCTCCCAGGCCGCCTCGGGCCGGTACACGTAGGCGAGCAGTTCCACGCCGGTGGCCGCGTCGGTCACCGTGACGCGGTCGCCGTGGGCGTGGACCAGACGCAGTTCGCCGCTCATGCCGGGACCTCCACGGACCCGGTCGCCGGCGCCCAGCCGGGGGCGCCGCCGTGCAGGGCCGTGTAGTAGGGGTCGCCGGGACCGATCTCGCCCCGCCGCACCGTGGCGTCCGTGAACGCCGACTTGTACAGCGCGGTGATCAGTTCCAGGCTGGTGCGCCCGTCCGCGCCGCTGCTGCGCGGCCGTCGGCCCGCGCGCATGCTCGCGATCAGCTCGCGCAGCTGGGCCAGGTGCGAACTGGGGACGTCCGCGCCGAAGTCCCGCCAGCGCGCCGCCTCGTCGTCCGGAACGCCCGGGGCGGGGGTGAGGCTCCAGTCGGCGTTGGAGTGGCCGTACAGGTGGGTGAGTTCGACGGTGGCCCGTTCGCAGTCGACACGGATGCGGCTGACCTCGTCGGGGCTCAGGACGCTGTTGACGATCGTGGCCAGGGCGCCGCTCTCGAAGCGGAGCAGCGCGGTGGACACGTCCTCCGTCTCGACGTCGTGCACGAGCCGGCCGGCCATCGCGCGCACCTCGCTCCACGGGCCGAGGAGATCGAGCAGCAGGTCCATCTGGTGGATGCCGTGGCCCATCGCGGGACCGCCGCCCTCGGTCTGCCAGCGACCGCGCCAGGGCACGGCGTAGTAGGCCGTGTCGCGGTACCAGGTGGTCTGGCAGTGCGCGACCAGAGGCCGGCCGAGGGCCTGTTCGGCGAGCAGCCGGCGCACGTGCCCGGCTCCCGATCCGAAGCGGTGCTGGAAGACGATCGAGGAGTAGGGGCCGTTCGGCGTCCCCTCCTCGGACGCCACGGCGTCGTAGTCGGCCAGGGTGGGCACGGGCGGTTTCTCGCACCACACCCACGCCCCGGCCCGCAGCGCGGCCACGCTCTGTTCGCGGTGCAGCGTGGGCGGTGTGCAGATGGTCACCAGGTCGGGTCGCTGCTCCGCCAGCATCCGCTCCAGGTCGGTGTAGGCGTGCAGCACTCCGCCTTCCGCGCAGATCGCCGCGACGGCGTCGGCATCGATGTCGACGGCTGCCACGACCTCGGTCTCGCCCTCGGCGGCGAGCTGCCGCAGGGCCGGCAGATGGGAGCCGCGGGCGATGGCGCCCGCTCCGACGACGGCGGCCCGGATCCGGCGGCCGTCGAGCGGAGCGGGCGGCGGAGTGGATGGGGACATGGGCGTGATCAGCACTCCTCCGACGTACGGCCGTGGACCGGGCGGGTCCGGCAAGCGTGCGGGAAGCGCGCGGCGTGTCTGCCGCACCGTACAGCAAGCGCTTTCCCGTCGGCAGCAACGTATGCGGCGGCCAGGCAGCCGGTCAACCGTCCCGTCGTCCTCGCGTGCGCCCGGGAAGACGCCAGGTCGCGCCGCCCGCCGGGCCCCCGCCAAACCCCTGTGCGGGACCTGACACACCGGACCGCTACGCTTCCTTTGCACACCCTTGATCATTGGGCGCGGCCGCCTGCCGTCGCCGTGGCACCTCTCCGATCGGCACTTGGACTCCGTAACCCCATGTCTTGGTTTGAATCCCTCGTCCTCGGACTCGTCCAGGGGCTGACCGAGTTCCTCCCCGTCTCCTCCAGCGCGCATCTGCGGCTGACCGCCGCCTTCTCGGGCTGGGAGGACCCGGGCGCGGCCTTCACGGCGATCACCCAGATCGGCACGGAGGCCGCGGTGCTGATCTACTTCCGCAAGGACATCGGGCGGATCATCGCGGCCTGGAGCCGGTCGCTGTTCGACAAGACGATGCGCAAGGACCACGACGCCCAGATGGGCTGGCTGGTGATCGTCGGCTCGATCCCGATCGGCCTGCTGGGCGTGACCCTCAAGGACCAGATCGAGGGCCCCTTCCGCGACCTGCGGATCACGGCCACGATGCTCGTCGTCGTCGGGGTGGTGATCGGCGTCGCCGACCGGCTCGCGGCCCGCGACGAGACGGGCGGGAAGCACCGCGCGCCCAAGCAGCGCAAGACCCTGGAGAACCTGGGCGTCAAGGACGGCCTGATCTTCGGTCTCTGCCAGGCCTGTGCGCTCGTCCCCGGCGTCTCGCGCTCCGGCGCGACCATCAGCGGCGGTCTGTTCATGGGCTACAAGCGCGAGGCGGCGGCCCGTTACTCGTTCCTGCTGGCCGTCCCGGCCGTGCTGGCCTCCGGGGTCTTCGAGACGAAGGACGCGCTGGAGGGCGGTCATGTGGCGTGGGGTCCGACGCTGTTCGCGACCGTGATCGCCTTCGCCACGGGCTATGCGGTCATCGCCTGGTTCATGAAGTTCATCAGCACCAAGTCCTTCATGCCGTTCGTCTACTACCGGGTCGCCCTAGGCGTCGTGATCATCGCCCTGGTCGTGACCGGGGCCCTGAGCCCGCACGCGGCGGAGTCGGCCGGCTGAGCCGGCCCCTGCGGCGACGTGGCGGCCGGGCGAGGCCGTGAGGGGCGCTGCGGGGCCGGTGACGACCGTGGGAACCGGCCACTCCTCACCGACCAGGGGCTGCCACAGGCGCATCGGCTGGCGGCCGCTGTCGACGAGGCCGTCTCCCGGGGCTTGGCCCGCTCGATGCCCGCGCCGCCCCGCACGGCCGGCGCCGGGCCCAACCCGCCGCGGGGAACGCGCGGTTGATCGATCAGCCGTGACCAACCCCATAGCGGCGCGCGTAGCCGTCCGGTAGCGCAGTGTCAGTGCGTGCGCCTAGGCTTGGCGCATGTCCCCCTCCTCTGTCGCCTCTGGTTCCGTGCGGTCCGCTGCCGAGTTGAACGAGCGGATCCGCGCGCTCTGGCTGCGCGCGGGCGGGTCGCTGTCGGCCCAGGAGCGGGCCGAGTACGAACTGCTGGTGGTGGCGTGGGCCGCGGCGATGCGCGGTGAGGTGGTCGCGGCGGCCTGACGCCGCGCGCGAGGCGCCGACATGCCTTTCGCGCCGGGCGCGAGCCGTCCTACCGTGGCGCCGTGACTGTTCAGGTGATCGTTCTCAACGGTGGTTCCAGCTCGGGGAAGTCCGGCATCGTGCGATGCCTGCAGGCGGTCCTGCCGGGTACGTGGCTGGCTCTCGGGGTCGACGCGTTCGTCGACGCGCTGCCCGCGAAGATGCGGGGGTCGGACGAGGGGATCACGTTCGCGGCGGACGGCGGGGTGAGCGTCGGAGCGGAGTTCCGGGCGCTGGACGCGGCCTGGGCGCAGGGGGTCGCCGCGATGGCCCGGGCCGGCGCCAGGATCGTCGTCGACGACGTGTTCCTCGGCGGACCGGCCTCCCAGCGGCGGTGGCGGGACGCCCTGGACGGGCTGCGGGTGCTGTGGGTCGGCGTCAGGTGTGACGAGGCGGTCGCCGCGGGCCGTGAGATCGCCCGCGGGGACCGGGTCCCGGGGACGGCCGCCGCACAGGCGCACGCGGTGCACGAGGGGGTCGTCTACGACCTGGAGGTGGACACCACCCGGACCGAGTCCCTGGTGTGTGCGCGGGCCGTCGCGGCCCACGTCGGCTGACCGCCCGCCCGGCCCGGACCGCGGCAGCCCGGACCGCGGCAGCCCGGACGGCGGCAGCCCGGACGGCGGCGGGCAGGACGGCGGCGGGCAGGACGGCGGCGGGCCGGCCACGCGTGAGGCCGTGGAGCTCCCGTGTCAGCCCCGCCTCCGACGCCGCCCTGGACGCCGATCGCCGCACGGAGCTTGGCTCTGCACCCGCCATGCCCAACACTCGGGCCATGACGCAGCGTGTGGAGCTCGCCGCCGTGATGGACCGGCTGGCCGTGGACGAGTTGATCACCGATTACGCCGTGGCGGTCGACGACGGCGACTGGCCGGCCTACCGGCGCCTGTTCACGGACGACGGACGCGCCGACTACCGGTCCGCCGGCGGCATCGAGGGCGAGGCGGTGAACGTCGCCTCGTGGCTCGCGGACTCCCTGCAGTCGTTCGCGATGCGGCAGCACCTCATCGTCAACCGCCGGGTGCGGTTCGGCGTCCTGGACCAGGACACGGGCGACACCGCCCGGGTGCAGGCCGACTACGTCAACCCGATGCGCCTGGCCGCCGGGCGGGACGGCGACACGGCCGACGCGCCCGACTTCGTCTGCGGCGGCCGGTACTCCTTCGATCTGCTGCGGACGCACGACGGCTGGCGCGTGCGCGAGGTCGTCGTGCGCGAGAAGTGGCGGCGGCTGCCCGGCTGACGCGGACGCCGTCGGGAGCCGGGCGGGACACGCCCTGTCGGAGATCGTCGGCGGCGCGCACACTGAAGCGACCCAACCCGGGTAGGGAGGAGCCGTATGAAGAGGTTCGGACTCTGGCTCACCTCCCCCTGGCGGCGTACGACCGTCGCGGCTCTCGCGGGCGCGCTGCCCGTGCTCGCCTTCCCGGCCCCCGCCCTGTGGTGGTGGGCCTATCTCGCGCTCGTCCCCTGGATCCTGCTGGCCCGCTCCGCTCCCACCGGGCGACGGGCCGCGTACGACGGCTGGGCCGGCGGGTTCGGCTTCATGCTGGCCATGCACCACTGGCTGCTGCCGGACCTGCATGTGTTCACCCTCGTCCTGGCCGCGCTGCTGGGCGGGCTGTGGGCGCCGTGGGCGTGGCTGGTGCGCCGCTTCCTCGCCGCGGCCGAGGCCCCCACCCGGGGCCGGGTCCTCGCCGCGCTCCTGGTCCTGCCCTCGGCCTGGCTCGCCGTCGAACTCGTCCGGTCCTGGCAGGGGTTGGGCGGGCCGTGGGGCGTGCTGGGAGCCAGTCAGTGGCAGGTGGAGCCCGCTCTGCGGCTCGCCTCCGTCGGCGGGGTGTGGCTGCTCAGCTTCCTGGTGGTGGCGGTCAACGTGGCCGCCGCCGTCCTGGTCGCGCTTCCCGCCTCCCGGGCGCCCGCCGTCGCCGGGCTGGTCGCGACCGCCGCCACGGCCTCGGCCGCGTGGGCGTGGGCGCCGCGTCCCGACGCCGACGGGCAGACCCGGATCGCCGTGGTCCAGCCCGGCGTGATCGACGGACCCGACCTGCGCTTCGACCGCGAGGAGGAGCTGACCCGGCGCCTGGTCGGGCAGAACGTCGATCTGATCGTGTGGGGCGAGAGCAGCGTCGGCTACGACCTCGCCGAGCGACCCGACCTCGCCCGGCGCATCGCCGAGTCGGCGAGGGCGACGGGCGCCGACATCCTCGTCAACGTCGACGCCCGGCGCTCCGACCGGCCCGGCATCTACAAGAGTTCGATCCTCGTCGGCGCCGGCGGCCCGACCGGCGATCGGTACGACAAGATGCGGCTGGTGCCGTTCGGCGAGTACATACCGGCCCGTTCGCTGCTCGGCTGGGCCACGTCGGTCGGCAGGGCGGCCGGCGAGGACCGGCGGCGCGGCACGGAACAGGTGCTGATGGACGCCGGTCACGGGGAGCGGTTCGGGCCCATGGTGTGCTTCGAGACGGCCTTCCCGGACATGAGCCGGCATCTCGTCGAGGACGGCGCCGACCTGCTGGTCGGCCAGTCGTCGACCTCGTCCTTCCAGCGGAGCTGGGCGCCGGCGCAGCACGCCTCGCTGGGCGCGCTGCGCGCCGCGGAGACCGGCCGGCCCTTCGTCCACGCCACGCTCACCGGCGAGTCCGCGGTGTACGACGCGAGCGGCCGACGGCTCGGCTCGTGGCTGGGGGCCGACGCGAGCACGGCGGCCGTCTACGACGTGCCGCTCGCCGACGGCGTCACCCTGTACGTCCGCTACGGCGACTGGGTCGTCCACGCGGCGCTGCTGGTGCTCGTGGCCCTGGGGCTCACCGAGGGCGCGCGGGCGGTCAGGCTGCGGCGGACCGCTCCAGCACCGCTCGGACCACCCGCTCGCACAGTTCGTGAGTCGCCAGCGCGTCCCGGGCGCTGAGCACCCTGCCCGCCCGCACGGCGTCGAGGAAGACGAGGACGGCCTGCTCGATGCCGCGCTGGCGGGCCACCGGCACCCAGTCGCCGCGCCGCCGCACCGTCGGCTGCCCCTTGTGGTCGACGATCTCGGCGAGGTTGATCACCTGGC
Organism: Streptomyces sp. NPDC058291; assembly: GCF_042880855.1. Lineage (NCBI taxonomy): Bacteria > Bacillati > Actinomycetota > Actinomycetes > Kitasatosporales > Streptomycetaceae > Streptomyces > Streptomyces sp. NPDC058291. The sequence continues at coordinate 54,057 of NZ_JBHVYK010000019.1, read as the reverse complement.
GCTTGGTGTCCTGCCCGGACACCTCCAGGATCTCCTCGTTCGAACCGCTGAGCCGGTTCATCACGCCGAGCGCGGTGAAGCCGTCGCCGGCGAGCTGGAGCACCACATGGTGCAGCAGGCCGTCCTCGACGCGGGCGCGGACGGTCACGTCGTCGACCGGACCGGGCGCCAGGAAGCGCAGCGTGTCCACGACGTGGATGAAGTCGTCGAGGATCATCGTGCGCGGTTCCTCGGGCAGTCCGATCCGGTTCTTCTGCAGGAGGATCAGTTCGCGCGGATGGTCGGCGCACTGCGCGTAGCCGGGCGCGAGACGCCGGTTGAAGCCCACCGCCAGCGAGGTGCCGCGGGCCTCCGCGAGCGTCACCAGCCGCTCGGAGTCGGCGAGTTCGTAGGCGAGGGGCTTGTCCACGTACGTCGGGACGCCCGCCTCCAGCAGCCGGGTCACGATCTCGGGGTGGACGGCGGTGGGCGCGTGCACGAAGACGGCGTCCACACCGGCGGCGAGGAGGGCGTCGAGGTCGCGGTGGCGCTGCTCGCGGGGCAGCCGCAGGCCGTCGGCGACCCGGTCGAGGGTGGCCGGGGTGCGGGTCTGCAGGTGGAGCTCGACGCCTGGCAGCGCGCCCAGCACGGGCAGGTACGCCTTCTGTGCGATGTCGCCGAGTCCGACGCAGCCGACCTTCACGGGCGCTCCCTCACTGCTTGCCTGCCTGCTCCGCAGCATACGGCCCCGCCGCCGGGCGGCGGCCGGCCGCCCCTGGCGCGCGGCGCCGCGCACCGCGGCCCGGCCCAGGCCGTCCCGCCCGGCGGAAAACCCGTGGTGGGCGGGGCGACGAGACGTCACCATGCGGACATGACGACACCGCGCACCGAACCCGCCCAGAACGCCGACGAACGCACGATGCTGGAAGGCTGGCTGGACCACCACCGGCAGACGCTGGCGCACAAGTGCGAGGGCCTCACCGACGCCCAGCTGCGCACCGCCTCCGTACCGCCCTCCGACCTGTCCCTGATGGGGCTGGTGCGGCATATGGCCGACGTGGAGCGCAGCTGGTTCCGCAGGGTTCTCGTCGGCGACGGCGCCGGGCCCCTCTACTACAGCGACGCGGACCCGGACGGCGAGTTCCACCTCACCGACGAGGACACCTGGGCGCAGGCGTACGCCACGTGGCAGGGCGAGATCGAGGTGGCCCGGCGGTACGCGGCCGGCTTGGCCCTGGACGACCTGTCGCGCGGCACGAGCAAGTTCACCGACGAGCCGTTCAGCCTGCGCTGGATCTACACGCACATGATCGAGGAGTACGCCCGCCACAACGGCCACGCCGACCTGATCCGCGAGCGGATCGACGGTTCCACCGGGGACTGACGGCGCGCGACCGCCGGGGACGGCCGCCTGCCGGCCCGGACCCCTGGACGGCCCCGGGCCTGCGACGGGGGCCGGGGCGGCGACCGGGGCGGGCCTGCCGTCAGCATGGACGGGCTCCCGCCCTCCGTAGGGGGTACGGGATCACCCGTGCGGGGCAACCTCCGCCCGTGAGCTGTCGCGCGGGCGGCCGCAACCACCAGAGTGGCGCGGGTGCATCGAACGACGACTACCGCGACGCTCCTGGTCACCGTGGCCTTTACGGCCCTGTCCGGCTGCGTGACCGTCCAGCGTCCGCCCGTGCCCGGTCCGGCCGCCGCGCCCTCCGAGGCGTCCGTGCCGCAGCCGGACGGGCGGGCCGGGACGCAGATCGTGCAGGCCCCGGTCCGGGAGGCGCTGGAGATGGCCGAGCCGTCCCGGGAGGGGAAGCGGCCGGGGGCGGTGCGGCGGCGCGGGACGGCGGAGGAACCGCCGGCCGGAGGGCCGCCGTCGTCCGGTTCGCGTCCGCAGGGCCGGCCGGCCCGCCCACAGGGGCGGGGGGACGCGCAGCCGCGCGTGGACATCCAGGACGTTCAGGACGCGGTGCGCGGCAAGGCCGACGTGTGCGCTCTCGGCAGGAAGTACGGCGCCTGGCAGGGGGACAGCCCGGAGGCGGCCGTCTGCGAGCAGGCCTACGGGCGCTGATCGTGACCCGGTCCGTACGAGGACGCCGGCCCGCCGTGCCGCTGCCCGCTCTCACCGCTCCCGCCTCCACTCCCCCTCGCCGAGGCGCAGCTCCATCCTGCTGATCGCCGCCCGCACCGTGTCCCCGTAGCTGTCGTCGCCCAGTGCGGCGGCCGCTCTGCGTGCCCGGCGCACCTGGGAGCGGGCGGCGTCGGCTCGCCCGAGCTTGACGTAGTCGGCCGCGAGGTTGAGGTGGAGGGACGGGAAGAGCGCCCTCGCCTCGGCCGACCCCTCGCGCTGCGCGGCTCCCTCGTGCGCCTGAGCCCGGCCGTCGTGCTCCTGCGCCGCCGTCAGGGCGCGCAGGTCCCACGCCAGTTCGTCCGAGGGGTCGTCGTGGGTGTCGGCGAGATAGTGGGCGAGGGTGCAGCGGTGCAGCGGGTCGCCCTCCTCGCCGATCTCCGTCCACAGGTCGAGGAGCCGGCGGCGGGCCTCTTCGCGGTCTCCCCCGTGGTGCAGCATCACGACCTGCCCGATCCGCGTCAGCAGGGTGTCCGGCGTCGTCCGGCCCTGTCGCTCCGCCACCCTCGGCCTCCTTGCGTCGTTGCGACGACGCTAGCGGCAGAGGCGGGTGATCACGGTCAGGCGGCACCGGGCCGGTCCCCGCGGGAACCGGCCCGGCGGCAGACCGCGGTCGAGCCGCCGGGCCGGACCGGGCCGGTCGGGCGCGCCGGACCGGGCGGCCCGGGGCGGGTCAGGCCAGGTTCGGGATGGTCCAGTCGATCGGCTCGTGGCCCTGCTGGGCCACCGCCGCGTCGATCTGGGTGAAGGGGCGGGAGCCGAAGAACTTCTTCGCCGAGAGCGGCGAAGGGTGCGCGCCCTTGACCACGATGTGCCGCGACTCGTCGATGAGCGGCAGCTTCTTCTGCGCGTAGTTGCCCCACAGCACGAAGACCGCCGGGTCGGGCCGGTCGGCCACCGCGCGGATCACCGCGTCGGTGAACTTCTCCCAGCCCTTGCCCTTGTGCGAGTTGGCCTCGCCGGAGCGGACCGTGAGGACCGCGTTGAGCAGCAGGACGCCCTGCTGCGCCCACGGCATCAGGTAGCCGTTGTCCGGGACGGGCGTGCCCAGCTCCGCGTGCATCTCCTTGTAGATGTTGCGCAGGGACGGCGGAATCTTCACCCCGGGCCGCACCGAGAAGCACAGGCCGTGCCCCTGGCCTTCGCCGTGGTACGGGTCCTGGCCGAGGACGAGCACCTTCACCCGCTCGTACGGCGTCGCGTCGAGCGCGGCGAACACCTCCTCGCGCGGAGGATAGACGGGGCCCCTCGCCCGCTCCTCCTCGACGAACTCCGTCAGCTCCTTGAAGTAGGGCTGCTGCAGTTCGTCGCCCAGAACCCCGCGCCAGGACTCGGGCAGCATGGCGATGTCGGTCACGTCAACGTCCTCCGATGTGCGGTCGCTTCAGATCACAGAACCTACAGGCGACCACTGACAACCCGTCCGGCGGACCGTCCCCGGGCTGCCCTACCAGCTGGTCTTCCGCGACAGCTCCCACACCATCATGATCGTCGAGGGGTCCAGGGCGCGCTCTCCGCCCGAGACGTCCTCGGACGAGGCGATGTACTGCTTGCCCTGCCACAGCGGCAGCAGCCGGGCGTCCCGGACGAGGATCTGCTGGGCCGCCTCGAAGTCCTTCGCCACGTCGGCGCGGTCGCTCTCCCGGCGGGAGTGGGGCAGCAGCACCTGCGTGATCTTCTTCTCCGGGTAGGGCGTGCCCAGCGCGTTCTGCTCGCCGACGAACGGGGCGACGAAGTTGTCGGGGTCGGGGAAGTCGGGGGCCCAGCCGCGCCCGAACACCGGGTACTCCCCCTTCTGGTAGCCGACCACGTAGTCGTTCCAGGGGCGGCTCTTCAGCGTGACCGAGAACAGGCCCGACGCCTCCAGCTGGCTCTTGATCTCCTTGAACTCCAGCGCGGTGTCGGAGCCGTAGCGGTCGGTGGTGTACCAGAGGGTGAGCGGCACGGTCTCGGTGATGCCGCCCTCGGTGAGGATCTTGCGGGCCTTGGCGGTGTCGGGGTCGCCGAAGGAGTCGAAGAAGCCGGTGGTGTGGCCGGTCAGCCCGGTCGGGACCATCGAGTACAGGGGGTCGACGGTGTCCTTGTAGACCTTGTGGGCGATCGCGGCCCGGTCGATGATCTGGGCCACGGCCCGGCGCACGGGCAGCTTGTCCGACCAGGGGTCCTTGGGGTTGAAGACCAGGTAGTTGATGTTGGTGGCGGCGCCCTCGACGAGCTGCAGGTCCTCGTTCGCGGCGCCCTTGCCCTCCAGCTCGACGATGTCGTCGGCGGCCAGGCCCTGGTAGGTGATGTCGATGTCCTTGGCGCGCAGGGCCTTGACCATGGCGCCGGAGTCCTGGAAGTAGCGGATGGTCACCGCGTCGTTCTTGCGCTCGGCCAGGCCCTTGTAGTGGTCGTTGCGCACGAGGACGGACTGCTTGCCCTGCTGGTAGGACTGGAGCCGGTAGGGCCCGGAGCCGACGATGCCGTCGTCCTTGCGCAGGGACTTCGCGGGGTAGTCGTCGGGGTCGACGACCGACAGGCCGGGGGTGGCGAGCACGAACGGGAAGGTGGCGTCGGCCTTGTTCAGCCGGAAGACCACCTCGTGGTCGCCCTTCGTCTCGACGCTGTCCAGGCTGCCGAGCAGTCCGTTGGGGCCGGTGGGGGCGTTGATCGTGCGGATCCGGTCGATCGAGTACTTCACGGCCTTCGCGTCGAGCGCGTCGCCGTTGGAGAACGTGAGTCCGTCGCGCAGCTCGCACGTGTAGGTGCGGCTCGTGCCGTCCGTGAACTCACAGGACTCGGCGGCGTCCGGCTGCGGGGCCGTCGTGCCGTTCGGGTAGCTCAGCAGCGTCTGGTAGATGTTGCGGAACAGTTCCCAGGAGCCGTCCCAGGCGGCCGCGGGATCCAGTGTGCTGGGAGCGCTGGTGGTGCCCACGACGATCGGCCCGGCGTCGTCGGAGCCCTCCTCCCCGAGGAGGCCGCACCCGGCCACCAGGGATATGGACACGATCGCCGCCATCCGCTGCAAGGATCGGTTCCGGTTGAACACGCGCACGCTCCTCGATCTGCCATGCCAAGGGTTGGCAGACCATACCGCAGCGCCAGGCGGCCTGAACCCGCGCCCGTAGGGCGTTCTTGATCACTCTGGGTATGACGACGTTGTCATCCCTGTGTCCGAGGTGGACATGTCCCCTCATGCGACGACATGAGCGCCGTTTCCGTCAGGGAAACGGCGCTCGTGGAAGCGGTCGTCGCACAGCGGCCCGGGCCGGTTCGGCCCGGGCCGGCCGGACTCAGCCCACGCCCGCGTTGAGGAAGATGCCTCCGTCGACGACGAGCGTCTGGCCGGTGATCCAGTCCGACTGCTCCGAGGTCAGGAAGGCGGCCGTGCCGCCGATGTCGGAGGGCACGCCGAGCCGGGCCAGCGGGTAGGCCGCGGCCGCCTCCTCCTCCCGGCCCTCGTACAGGGCCTGGGCGAACTTGGTCTTCACCACGGCCGGGGCGATGGCGTTGACCCGCACGCGCGGCGCGTACTCGTGCGCCAGTTGCACGGTCAGGTTGATCATCGCGGCCTTGCTGATGCCGTACGCGCCGATGAACGGCGAGGCCGACAGGCCCGCGACGGAGGCGATGTTGACGATCGCTCCGCCGTTCTCCTTCTGCCAGGCGTGCCAGGTCCGCTGCGCGAAGCCGAGCGCGGAGACCACGTTGGTCTCGAAGACCTTGCGCGCCACGTTCAGGTCCAGGTCGGCGATCGGCCCGAACACCGGGTTGGTGCCGGCGTTGTTGACCAGGAAGTCGACGCGGCCGAAGGCCTCCATCGTGCGCTGCACGGCGGCGGCCTGGTGCTCCTCGTCGTGCGCCTTGCCGGCGACGCCGATGACCCGGTCGGCGCCGAGCTGCTCGACGGCCTCCTTCAGGGCGTCCTCGCCCCGGCCGGTGATGCACACCCGGTCGCCGCGGGCGACGAGCGCCTCGGCGACGCCGTAGCCGATGCCTCGGCTGGCGCCCGTGACGAGGGCGACCTTGCCGGAGAGTTCGGGCAGTTCAGTCATGTTCGTGATCCCCAGGGTCCTTGGCGGCGGTTAGTCGAGCGGTCCGCCGGCGACGTACAGCACCTGGCCGGAGACGAAGCCGGCGGCCTCGTTCGTGAAGAAGGCGATCGCGTTGGCGATGTCGTCGGGCTCGCCGACGCGCGCGACCGGGATCTGGGTCGCGGCCGCGGCCTTGAACTCCTCGAAGCCCATGCCGACGCGGGCGGCGGTGGCGGCGGTCATGTCCGTGGCGATGAAGCCGGGGGCGACGGCGTTGGCGGTGATGCCGAACTTGCCGAGCTCGATGGCGAGGGTCTTGGTGAAGCCCTGCAGACCGGCCTTGGCCGCCGAGTAGTTGGCCTGGCCGCGGTTGCCGAGCGCCGAGGAGGACGACAGGTTGACGACACGGCCGAAGCCGGCGTCGACCATGTGCTTCTGGACGGCCTTGGTCATGAGGAACGACCCGCGCAGGTGCACGTTCAGGACGGTGTCCCAGTCGGCGGCGCTCATCTTGAACAGCAGGTTGTCGCGGAGCACGCCCGCGTTGTTCACGAGGATCGTCGGCGCGCCGAGCTCCTCGACGACCCGGGCGATCGCCGCCTCGACCTGGGCCTCGTCGGAGACGTCGGCGCCGATGGCGACGGCCTTGCCGCCGGCCGCGGTGATCTTCTCGACGGTGTCCTTGCAGGCGGCCTCGTCGAGGTCGACGACCGCGACCGCGCGGCCCTCGGCGGCCAGCCGTACGGCGGTGGCGGCTCCGATGCCCCGCGCCGCGCCCGTGACTACCGCGACCCGCTGCTCAGTGGTGGACATTGCTGGTTCTCCTCGCCCTTGAGAAAGCCTGATGCGCCCGGGGGCGCTGTTCCGCCCGGTGGACGCTGGTGCGCCCGACTGGTGAGCGACCGCTTAGTACCTTCGGCAGACGTGACGCTAGAAGCCCTGGCACCCGGTGTCAACGCCACACGTCGCCGGTGTGATCCATTACCTCACCAGCAGTTCGAGCAACCGGTCCGTCTCGGCCGCCGGATCGGCGGTCAGCCCGGTGTGCACCGGGCCCGGCTGGACGATCGTCGAACGGGGCGCGATCAGCCAGCGAAAGCGCCGGCCGGCGTCGTCGTGCGCCGCCTGACCGGCCGCCGCGCCGCCCGCGCACACGCCCTCGACCGCGCGCAGGGCGGCGCGCACCCCCGCCACGTCCGCCTCCGGGTCCAGCGCCAGCAGCTTCGTCTCGTCGAGGTGGGTGCGGGCGCCGACGTAGTCCTGGCCCCGGCAGTAGACCAGCACGCCCGCGTTCATGCACTCGCCGCGCTCGACGCGCGGGACGACGCGCAGCAGCGCGTACTCGAAGACGTCCCGGTCGCCGCCCTGTCCCGGCCTGATGATGTGGCGGTCGTTCACTCGGTCCCCTCGATGCGGTCGTGGATGACGGCGGCGCGTGCCAGGAGGGGCGCCGCGTAGGCCTGCCGGAGCGCGTCCGGGGTGTCGAAGCCGGGTTCGTCCGCCAGCCACACGTCGGGGATCTCGGCGGTGACCTCGGCGAGCAGGTCGGCGGTGACCAGCGGCGCCAGCTCCGCCGCCGCGGCCGCGACGTCCGGCCCGAAGGGCGCGAGGACGTGGTCGCGGGCGTCGTAGGGGCGGGCCGCCGAGGCTTGGGCCGTGGGCCAGTTGTGCTGCCAGATCATGGTGGCGCCGTGGTCGACGAGCCACAGGTCGCCGCGGTGCATCAGCAGGTTGGGGTTGCGCCAGGAGCGGTCGACGTTGTTCACGAGTGCGTCGAACCAGACGATCCGGCCGGCCTCCCCGGGGCTCACCGGGAAGGCGAGCGGGTCGAAGCCGAGGGCCCCGGAGAGGAAGTCCATGCCGAGGTTGGTGCCGCCGCTCGCCTTCAGCAACCCCTGCACCTGCTGGTCGGGTTCGCCGAGGCCCAGCAGGACGTCGAGCCGCACGGCCGCCAGCCGGGGCACCCGCAGGCCGAGCCGGCGGGCCAGTTCGCCGCAGACCACCTCGGCGACGAGCGTCTTGCGGCCCTGTCCGGCGCCGGTGAACTTCAGGACGTACAGGCCGAGGTCGTCGGCCTCGACGAGTCCCGGCAGGGATCCGCCCTCACGCAGGGGCGTGACGTAACGGGTCGCGGTGACTTCCTTGAGCATCGCCCCAGGCTACTGGGCCTGGGGCGATGCGCGGCCGACAGCCCGGCGACAGCTCCGGCTTACGCCGCTCTCACGTCGAACCGGTCAATATCTCGACACCGTCCGACCGTGGCGGGGGCGTTGAACAAGCCACGCCCGCGGCTCGTACCTCACGGCAGATCCACGCACCCCTCTGGAAGGGAACCCCCCAGCATGACCAGCGCATCGATCAAGTCCGCGTCGGGGCCTGCCCGCCGTACCGTCGTGGCAGCCGCGGGAGCCGCGGGGCTCTCCGTCGCGCTGACCGCGTGCGGAGGCTCCGACGACGACTCGTCGAGCTCGTCGCCGTCGGCCGGCGCCGCGGGTTCCACCGGATCCACCGGCAGCTCGCCGGCCGGGAGCACGGGCGGCACGGGCGGCGGGGACAACGCGGCGGCCGGCGCCGCGCTCGCCGCGACGGCCGACATACCCGAGGGCGGCGGCAAGGTCTTCGACTCCGAGAAGGTGGTCGTCACCCAGCCGACGGCGGGCACGTACAAGGCGTTCTCCGCGGTCTGCACCCACGCGGGCTGCGCGGTGAAGTCCATCAGCGACGGCGTGATCAACTGCCCGTGTCACAACAGCAACTTCTCGATCACGGACGGCAGTGTGAAGAGCGGTCCCGCGCGCAAGCCGCTGCCCGAGGTGTCGATCAAGGTCAGCGGGGACTCGATCACTCTGGCCTGACCTCGGCTCCCGTTCGGGCGGTCCGCCCGAGGCGGTCCAGCACCTCGTCGGTGGTCGTGACCGTGGCGACCAGCGCGAGGGTGTGGCGGATCATCGCGGTGGTGTACTCCGCGGGCACTCCCGCGACGGCGTCCGACGGCACGACGACCGTGTAGCCCCGGTTGACGGCGTCGAAGACGGTGTTGGGGATCGCCACGTTGGCCGAGACGCCGGTCACGACCAGGGTGCGGCAGCCGAGGTTGCGCAGCAGAGGGTCGACGTCGGTGCCCTGGACGGGCGACAGCCCGTGCAGCCGGCGGACGACGAGATCCTGCTCGGCGACCTCGATGGGCGGCGCGACGCGGGTCGCGTCGGTTCCGGCGAGCTGCTGGACCGGCAGGCGCCCGGCGGCGCGGAACAGCCGGGCGTTGCGGTTGGCGCCCCGGCCGTCGGGCCGGCGCTCGGCCACGGCGTGCACGACCTGGACGCGGTGGGCGTGGGCGGCCGCCACCAGCCGGGCGATGTTGGCGAGAGCCCCTGACTCCCGGGCCGCGAGCGCCAGTTGGGGCAGCGCGGCGGCCGGTCCGACGACGCCCTGCTGGCACTCCACCGTGATCAGGACGGTGTGGGCGGGGTCCAGAAGGTCCCCGAGCTCTTGGTGCGACGGCATGGGCTCCCCCTGACGTCGGTGCGGGCCGGGCGACAGTAGCCGCCATTGCGCGGAGAGGGAAGAAGACCCATCATTTTCTGACGCCGCGTCAGAAAATCAGCACAGGACGACACAAGAGAAGAATGAGGTGGCCGGATGACCGTCACTCAGCGCCGGGGCCGGAAGATCATGATGACCTCGGGCGAACTGGACGCGTTCCTCACCGTCCAGCGCACCTGCCGGGTCGCCACCGTGTCCACCGACGGCGCACCGCACGTCAGCGCCCTGTGGTTCCTCTGGGACGGCAACGCGCTCTGGCTGTACTCGGTCGTGCGCAGCAGGCGCTGGGCCGACCTGCGCCGCGACCCGCGGGTCGCGATCGTGATCGACACGGGCGAGGAGTACGACACGCTGCGCGGCGTCGAACTGTCCGGCGCCGTGGAGTTCGTCGGCGAGGCCCCGCGCACCGGGGAGCTGTGCGCCGAACTCGACGCGGTGGAGACGCGGTTCGCGCGCAAGAACTTCGGCCTGGACGCGATGCCGCACGACGGGCGGCACGCTTGGGTGCGCCTGAAGCCGGAGAAGATCGTCTCCTGGGACTTCCGCAAACTCGGCGGGGCCTGACGCCGCCTGCCCGCCCGCGGGCGCCGTTCCGGCGTCGCCCGGCCGCCGGCTCAGCCCGTGGCCCCGTCCGCCGTCCGCCCCAGCGCCCGGCCCGCCGCCTTGAGCGCCTCCACCGCCGCCCGGATGGACGGGCGGCGGTCGGCGTCCGCCCGCCACACCACGTACACATGGCGGCGCACCCGCTGCCGCAACGGGACCGTCACGACCCCGTCGGGCACCGGGTGCCGTCCGAGCAGCGGCGCGATGCACACGCCCAGCCCGGCCGCCACGAGCCCGAGCTGGGTGTGGGTCTCGGCGGCGCGGTGGCCGACGATCGGCTCGACGCCGCGTGAGCGCAGCGTGAACATCAGCCACTCGTGGCAGAACTCGCCCTCGCCCCAGGTGATCCACTCGTCCTCGGCGAACTCCGCGAGGTCCACCTCGTCGCGGTGGGCGAGGGGATGGCCGGCCGGCATCGCGACATCGGCCGGGTCGTCGAGGATGGGCGCCTTCACCAGGCCGTCCGGCACGGGCATCGGCTTGTTGTACCAGTCCAGGACGACGGCGAGGTCGAGGTCGCCGCGCACGACGTCGGCGATGCCGCGCTCCGGCTCCAGCTCGGACGAGCGCAGCCGCAGCCCCGGGTGCGCCTTGCGCAGCTCGGCGAGCGCGACGGGGAACAGCCCGCGTGCCGCGGTCGGGAACGCCGACAGCCTCAACTCCCCCGCCACCTGTCCGCGTTGGGCCTCCAGGTCGGCCTGGGCGAGCTCGACCTGGGACAGGATCCGGGACGCGTGCTCGGCGAGCAGCCGCCCCGCGTCCGTCAGCCGCACCCCCCGCCCGTGCTTGGCGAGCAGCCGCTGGCCGACCTCCCGTTCCAGCTTCGCCATCTGCTGCGAGACGGCCGAGGTGGTGATGTGCAGGCCCAGGGCCGCCCCGCTGACCGATCGGTGCCGGGCGAGGGCGTCGAGAGTGCGCAGGCGCTCCAGGTTCATCATGTAAGCAATGCTAAAAGGTACTCCTCGACAATTCTCGATTGTGCTACGAGATCGCCTCCCGCATCGTTGGGGCCATGACCACGGCGACCGCACCCGCTCCCACCCGGCCCTCCTCCCGTTCCACCGGCCCCCGACACCGCGCCCTCGACTGGCGCCTGCGCTTCGGCGCGCTGTCGCTCATCTGGGGCTTCAGCTTCCTGCTCATCAAGGTGGGCACCGGCGGCTACGCGCCCTTCCAGGTCACGTTCGGCAGGCTGGCGTTCGGCACGGCCGTCCTGGCGGTGGCGATGGCGGTGAAGCGGGAGCGGCTCCCGCGCGGGGCGCGCACCTGGGCGCATCTGACCGTGTCCGCGTTCCTGCTCAACGCCCTGCCCTTCTCCCTCTTCGCCTACGCGGAGCTGACGATCCCGTCCACCCTGGCCGGCATCTGCAACGCGACCTCGCCGCTGTGGGGCATGGCCCTGTCCCTGGTGGCGCTCTCGGAGGACCGGCCGACCCGGCTGCGCGTCGCGGGCCTGGGCCTCGGGTTCCTGGGCGTGCTGACCGTGCTCGGCGCCTGGCAGGGCTTCCACGGCCTGGACGCCCGGGGCACGACGCTGGCCCTGCTGGCCTCCCTCAGCTATCCGGTGGGCTGGATCTACCTCCGGCGGACCCTGGCGGCCACCGGCTCCTCCGCCCTGTCGATGACCGGCGCGCAATTGTTCCTGGCGACCCTGCAACTCGCCGTGGTCACCCCGCTGTTCACCACGTTGCCGACCCGCTTCCCGCTGCTCCCGCTGCTCGCGACGGCCGCCCTGGGGGCGCTCGGCACGGGCCTGGCCCTGCTGATCCAGTACGGCCTGGTCGCGGAGGTCGGTCCGACCACGGCCCAGATGGTCACGTACTTCATCCCCGTCATCGCGACGGCGGCGGGCGTCGCCCTGCTGGACGAGCCGCTGAGCTGGTCGACACCGGTGGGCGCGGCGGTCGTCCTGGCGGGGGCGGCGCTGACCCAGGTGCGCGGCCGGTCCTGAGCGGAGTTCCGGCACGCGCCCCGGCGGCGGCCGCCACGCGGGCTGCGTGCTGGAGCTCCGGTGCGCTCAGACGTATCCGCGCACGCCTCCCAGCCGCACCGCGGCCGCGACCGCGTCGGCCAGCACGTCGATCTCGTCCCGTTCCAGGGTCGACACGGTGATCCGGACGCCGGGCGGAGCCTCCATGCGGAACCGGGCCCCGGGAGCCACCGCCCAGCCCGCGTGCAGCAGGCGGGCGACGGCCCCCGTCTCGTCCGGCACGGGCACCCACACGTTCAGTCCGCTGCGTCCGCGCGCCCCGACCCCGCGGGCGGCCAGCGCGGCGATCAGCGCGTCCCGCCGGCCGCCGTACGCACGGGCCGCCGATCGCGGGTCCACCGCGTCGTCGGTCCAGAGCCGCAGCACGGCCCGCTGGGTGATGCGGCTGACCCAGCCGGGGCCGAGCCGCTGGCGTCCGCTCACCCGGTCGAGGGTGACCTCGTCGCCGGTGAGGACGGCGAACCGCAGGTCGGGGCCGTAGGCCTTGGCGGCCGAGCGCACGAAGGCCCAGTGCTCGGTGACGCCCGCGAGGGGGTGCAGGGGCAGGTCGACGATCCGGTGCCCGTGGTCGTCCTCGACGAGCAGGGTCTGCGGATGCTCCCGCAGCACGGCGCGCAGGTCACGGGCGCGCGGGGCGCTCACCGCCGCGCCGGTCGGGTTCTGCGCCCGGTCGGTGACGACCAGGGCGCGCGCCCCGGCCTCCAGCGCCCGGCGCACCTCCTGGGGCAGGGGCCCCTCGTCGTCGAGACCGACCGGCGCGGTGCGCAGCCCGAGCGCCGGCACCAGGTCCAGCAGGGAGCCCCAGCCGGGATCCTCGACGGCCACGGTGTCGCCCGGTCTGACGTGCGCCGCGAGGACGCGTTCGATCGCGTCCAGCGATCCGGACGCGACGGCGACGGGGCCGGCCGGGACGCCGTCCGCGTCCAGGTCGGCGCGGGCCAGCTCGGCCAGCCCGGGCTCCACCGGCGCGTGCCCGTACAGGACCGGGTCCCGGTCCCCCTGCGCGGCCGCCCACGCGAACGCCGGGGCCAGCGGCGGCAGCAGCGCCGTGTCCGGGTTGCCGGCGGACACGTCCCGCACGCCGTCCGGCACCTCCACCCCGATGAACTCGCGCCCGGTCGTGGCGGGCTTCGCGCGCACCCGGCTGCCGCGGCGGCCGTCGGTCTCGATCACCCCCCGCTCGCGCAGGGTGCGGTAGGCCGCGGCGACGGTGTTCGGATTCACCCCGAGCACGGTCGCCAACTCCCGCATCGGAGGCAGCAGTTGTCCCGGGCCCAGCTCGCCCGCGCTGACCGCCGCCTCCACGCTCGCGGAAATGTCCGCCGCCCTTCGGCCTTTGATCGGATAGTCTCCTAGCACAAAGCCTATTATGCACTAGTACAATGGAGAGCACCATGCCGGGGACCCAGCAGCCGACGACACCGCGCCCCGCCTACACCCCCACCGATCGCACCGTCCCCACCCGGGCGGCCCAGAAGGCGTCCTACGACAGGGAGTCGGTGCACTCGATACTCGACGAGGGCTACGTCTGCCACCTCGGTTTCGTCCGCGACGGCGCGCCGGTCGTGCTGCCGACGCTGTACGCCCGGGTCGGCGAGACGCTCTACGTGCACGGCTCCACCGGCTCGCGCCCGCTGCGGATGACGGGACAGGCGGACGCGGGGCTGCCGGTCTGCCTGACGGTGACGCACGTCGACGGCCTGGTGCTGGCCCGCTCGGCCTTCCACCACTCGATCAACTACCGCTCGGTGGTGGTGCACGGCACCGCGTACGACGTGACGGACCCCCAGGAGAAGCGCACCGCGCTCGACGCCCTCGTCGACCACGTCGTCCCGGGCCGGTCCGCCGACTCGCGCCCCGCCAACCGGAAGGAGCTGGCGGCGACCGCGGTGATCCGCCTCGACCTGGGCGAGGTCTCGGCCAAGGCCCGCACCGGAGGCGTCAACGACGAGCCGGAGGACCTGACCCTCCCCCACTGGGCCGGCGTGCTCCCCTTGCGCAAGGGCTACGGAGTCCCCGTCCCGGAGGCCGACCTCGCGCCCGGCGTCGCGCTCCCCGGCTACCTCACGGCCCTGTGACGCCGCTCCACCCCGGGACGCCCCGCACGACGACGCCGAGCGGCGGGACCGGCCGGCCGGGCGCGAGCTCGGTCGGCCTGCCGTCAGCGGGCTGGCGGGAGCGCCGCCGCTCGTGAACGCCGCCGGTACGGACGTCCCGCCGAGCCGGACGCCCCTGATGCAGGCGGGCACGGGGCCTCGCCGGCCGCGGGGAGCGCGGAGCCGCCGTCCGGCCGGAAGCGGGCCGGTCGGCAGACGAGCCTGGCGGCCCGGGCGGCCGGGCCGTCCACCATCGGGCAGTGCTCGGTCCCTCGGCCGGCCGAAACCCGGGACCGCATCGCCGCAGGCCTCGCCGCACACGGCGGGCCGGTGGACGCGGCGGCTCGCGAGCGCCTGCCGCGCCGACGCCCCGCGCGAACGTGACCGAGGGCCGGACCCCGGCTCCCGGAAGGCCCGAGAGGGCGGATGGGTCGGAAGGCCGGAGAGGGTGGAACGCGTCCGCCGAGCACGCGGCGCCTCCCCGCGCTAGGCGGACGTTCCGCGAGCGGACAGCTGTCGTTCGGGGCTGCCCGCTAGGCGGACGTTCCGCGAGCGGACAGCTCCCGTTCGGGGCTGCCGGCCGCCACCGGCCCGGCGGAGCCCTTGGCGTGCGTGGACGACTGAGCGATGAACGCGCCGAGGAGCACCACCGCCCCGCCGACGATCTGCGGCGCCGAGAGGTGCTCGCCGAGCAGCACCCAGGCGAGCACGGTCGCGATGACCGCCTCCAGACAGGCCACCACTCCGGCGACCTGCGGGGAGAGCCGGCGCACGGAGACCACGCCGGTGACGTAGGCGACGACCGTCGCGAGCAGCACGATCCAGGCGAGCAGCAGCCAGGCGGGGACCTGCGCGCCGTTCATGCCGGCGGTGTGCGCGAGCACGGACCAGTCCATCCGCCAGGGGCGGGCGACGACGGTCAGCACGACGGCGCCCACGAGGAGGCCGTAGGCGATGACGCCGAGCGGATCGGGGACGTCGTCGCCCGAGTCGCTGCCCTGGTCGGACAGGACGAAGTAGCCGACCTGGCAGCAGGCGGCCGCCAGCGCGAGCAGCAGACCGAGGGCGTCGAAGCCCAGTCCCGCCCAGATCTCGACGACACAGGCCAGCCCGCCCACCGCCAGGACCACGCCGAGTGCCGCGGCCCGGGCCACCGGCCGCCGCTGCACGAAGCGCACCCAGCCCAGCACCAGCGCGGGCGCGAGGTACTCCACGAGCAGGGCCACGCCCACGGGGATCCGGGAGATCGCGCCGAAATAGAAGGCCTGCACGCCGGCCACGCCCAGCAGACCGAACCCGGCGAGCAGCGCGGGCCGGCTGCGCACCAGCGCACGGTGGCGCACGGCGAGCGGCAGCATCACCAGCGCCGCCCCGGTCACCCGCAACCACACCACGTGCAGCGGGTCGAGGCCCGCCTCGATCAACGGCTTGGCCGCCACCCCGGATCCGCCGAAGGCGATCGCCGACCCGACCGCGAGAGAGAGCCCGATGCCCTTCCCGCGGTTGCCCTGACTGCTCACAGAGGTACGCACCGCCACATGATGCCAGGGGATGACATGAGCGTCACCCCCGTTGACACCTGTCTCAGCGGCTGGACACCCGGGCGCGAGCGCGGCCGTCAGCGGACGGGCCCGCCGCCGCCCAGGCACACCTCGCCCTCCCCCTTCTCGGAGGGGTCCTCGATCCGGGCCCGCAGCTCGTGCACGTCGACGCCGGCGTGGGCGAGCACCTCGACCGCCCGGGCGCTCGGCTCCGCGACGATCGCCGCGAGCAGGTCGAGGCCCCGGGCCGCCGCGCCGGCGCGCCGGGCGGCCCGCCCGCACACCTGCTCCAACAAGGCCGCGGCCAGCGGGGAAACACCCTCGACGGACGTCACGACCGGCGTCGCGCCGACGCCCGTGACGCCCGCGTCCGGGAGGCTCCCGTCCGCGGCGCCCGCCGTCCCGGAGGTCCGGCCCGGGGACTCGACGGCCGTCACGCGGGGCTGCGGACCCAGGTCCTCGACGGTCGTCACGGCGGGCAGGGCGACGGAGTCCTCGACGCCGCTCTGCCAGCGCAGCCCGTAGCCGATGCTGCGCTGGACGAGATAGCCCAGCAGCCGGGCGAGCTGAGGGCCGCCGCCGAAGGCGGCGCGGACCCGAGGGTCGTGTTCCAGGAGCGAGTGCAGCAGATGAGCGGTGTCGACCTGCCGGTCGCCGTCCAGCACCGCCCGTCGGCGCGCGGCGGCGAGCGCCGTCGCGGCCTCGGCGGCGAGCCCGGGGATGTCGTCCGTGCCGTGCGCCGCCGGGCGGCGGGGCGACTGCCGGGGAATACGGGGTTGCACCCACCCATCCCATCAGTGCGGGCCGGGTGCGGTCGTCCCCGGCAGGAAGCATCTTCACGTCCCACGCAGAGTGGAGCGAGGCCGCCGGAGTCTCCTCCTCACGGATGAGATCAGGCCGTTTCCACGGACGGCACGCGCGCCGCCTTGCCGCACGCCTCCCGGGCGAGCGGCGGGCCGGACCCGTACGTCCGCCGATGCCATGGAGAGCGGCGGTGTCCACGTTCCCTCGCCCGCACTTCCTGACGGTTCGTCAGTATTGAATGTTCGCGCCCCTGGGGTTACGTTCCGCGGCACCGCAGCCGGAGCTGCCCGACACGAAGAGGTGGTCGCATGGCCGAAGTCAGCGCGGAGGCACGCATCAAGGCGCCGGCCGAGAAGGTGTGGGCCCAGCTCACCGACTGGCCGGCGTACGGGGCATGGAACGCGACCCACACCAACTTCCCCGAGGGCGGTCCCGAGAGCCTCGAACTGGGCGCGACCTTCCAGGAGAACATGAAGCTGATGGGCTTCCCGGCCGAGGTCCGGTGGACGGTGGCGGAACTGGAGCCGGCCCGGGTGCTCGCGATCCGCGGCAAGGGGCCGATGGCCGTGTCCGTGGCCACCCGCTACACCCTGACCCCCGACGGGGACGCCACCACGGTCCGCATCGACGGCGAGTTCACGGGCGCGGCCGTGTCCCTGATGGCGGGCAGGCTGAAGGACTCGGGGACGGCCGCGCTGAACGAGTCGCTGCGCAAGCTGGGCGCCTTGGTGAGCTGAGAGGATCCAGGAGCGGAGCCCGAGCGTGACCCCGACCGAGCCAAAGCCCGGGCCGGGGCCGACGACGGACATGACGACGGACCGCGGGGGCCGGACACCAGAAGGCGACCCGCGGTCGGTTCCGCGGAGCGCCTTCCCCGTCGTGCCGTTGTGTCTCCAGCCCGCCGGCTCAGTCCTCGTCGGCGAGGATGAGGTACAGCTTCTTGCGCGACTCGTTGATCACCGCCAGGGCCTTCTCGCGCTGCTCCTTGCTGCCGGTCTTCCAGACCTGCCCGAAGGCCTCCATGAGACCGACGCCGGCCTGGCGGATCTCGCCGAGAGCCTCCCAGTCGACCCCGCGCGCGGCCTCCTCCCAGGGGGCTTCCGGACCCTCCTCGGCGGCCGCGCGGCCCTCCTCGGTGAGCGAGAACAGCTTCTTGCCGCCGTCGCTCTCGCTGCTGATCAGGCCCTCGTCCTCCAGAAGCTGGAGCGTCGGGTAGACCGAGCCCGGGCTGGGCTTCCACGCCCCGCCGCTGCGCTCGGCGATCTCCTGGATCATCTCGTAGCCGTGCATGGGCCGGACCTTGAGCAGAGCCAGGATCGAAAGCCGTACGTCACCGCGCCGCGCCCTCCCCCTGGGTCCGCCACGCCCTCGTCCACCCCAGGGGCCGGGACCGAAGCCCGGACCGAAGCCGGGGCCGCCCGGGCCGAAGGGCCCGAAGGCCGCACGCCGGCCGTCGAAGCCGCCGCGGCCGCGGCGGGGGCCGTCCTGTCCATGTCCACGCTCGAATCCGTGGGTACGCATCGTCAACCACTCCTTCATTCCATCGTTGATCTGTCGCGATGCGTCAACGATATATCGATGAACTTCGCTTGGCAAGGCCTCGCCGCTTAGAGTGCGGACATGACATCCCAGAACGCCTCGGCCGTCCCAGGTCACAGTCCTTCGGCCTCCTACCTCTCCGAGCTGTTCTCGCTCGACGGGCGGGTCGCCCTGGTGACCGGCGGCAGTTCCGGCATCGGCCGGAGCATCGCGGGCGCCCTCGCGCGGGCCGGGGCGAGCGTCGTGATCGTGGCGCGCCGGGAGGCGGAGCTGGCCGCGACGGTCGACGAGCTGACGGCGGACGGCTGCCGGGCCGCCTGGGTGAGTGGCGACCTGAGCACCCGCGACGGGGTGCGCGCCGCGGCGGAGCGGGCGGCCGAGGTCCACGGTGAGCCCGACATCCTGGTCAACTGCGCCGGGATCAACCTGCGCCCGCCGATGGACGAGCTGGACGAGACGGTGTGGGACGCCACCATGAGCGTCAACCTGGAGGCGCCCTATCTGCTGGGCCGGCGGTTCGGGCCGGGCATGGCCGAGCGGGGCTTCGGGCGGATCATCCACATCACCTCGCAGCAGGCGCACCGCGCGTTCGTCCGCAGTGGCGCCTACGGCGTCTCCAAGGGCGCGCTGGAATCGCTGGCCCGTTCCCAGGCCGAGGCGTGGTCGCCCCACGGCGTCACCTGCAACACCCTGGTGCCCGGCTTCGTCATGACGCCGCTGAACACGCGGCTGTCGTCCGACCCCGAGAAGGTGGCGGCACTGGCCGCGCGCACGATGATCGGCCGCAACGGCCTCGCCGAGGACTTCGCCGGCGCGGCGGTGTTCCTGGCGAGCCGCGCCTCCGGCTATGTCACCGGACAGGCGATCTTCGTGGACGGAGGGTTCTCCGTCCACTGAGCCGGCCCCGGCGGCGCGCCCCCGGCGCTTTACGAGACGACGCGTGGACGACTCGTGGGCGCCGCTGGACGGCGTGCGGGCGCCGCTGCGCTACCCGGGGCCCGTGGGTGGGGCTACGCGGCCCGTGGGGCTACGCGGCCTGCGGGGCTACGCGGCCTGCGGGGTGAACTGCAGGATCTCGTCCCCGCCCGGCTGGACCACGCCGTAGGTGCTCTCGGGGACCTTGTTCCAGGCGCCCGGCAGATCGCCCAGCGGCTCGGAGACGATGAGGCGGGTCTCGTCGGAGACCTCCCGCAGGAACTCCATGTCGGGATGGAGCGCCCGCAGCGTCTCCACCCGGGTGCTGTAGAAGAGCGAGCGCGAGGCGCCCTGGCTGGAGTAGCGGAACGCCCACAGCCGCAGTCCCTCGGTCACGGCGACCGTCATCTGCAGCGGGAACTCCACGCCGTGCGCGTGCCCGACGCGCTCCACCAGGCCCACCATCCGGGCGACCGCGCCCGGCGGATCCTCCTCCAGGCCGAGGGTGAGGGCCAGGAAGAACATCATCTCGGAGTCGGTGGAGCCCTCGATGTCCGGGAAGAGCGCCGGATCGACGGCGAGGGCGAGGTCGCGCCGGATGCGGTGGAAGTCGGCGATCGCGCCGTTGTGCATCCACATCCAGCGGCCGTGCCGGAACGGATGGGAGTTGGTCTGCTGCACCGCCGTGCCGGTCGACGCCCGGATGTGTGCGAAGAACAGCGGGGAGCGGACGTGCCCGGCGATCTCCCGCAGATTGCGGTTGCTCCAGGCCGGGCCGATCTCCCGCACCACCGCGGGGGTCCCGGCCGCCCCGTCGGACGCGTACCAGCCGACGCCGAAGCCGTCGCCGTTCGTCGTCTCCACCCCCATCCTGGAGTGCAGGCTCTGGTCGATCAGCGAGTGCGCCGGCCGGTAGAGAATCGTTTCGAGCAGGACCGGGGTGCCCGAGTAGGCGAGCCATCGGCACATCGTCTACCGCCTTTCCTGAAGGTGCTGGGACGGCCGGTCGGCGGCCGCGTTCAGTACGCGGACCTGTCCGGCTTCACCACGCACAGCGCCCAGATGACGAAGGCGGAGAACGCGATCATCACGACGGACCACACCGGGTAGTACGGCAGGGAGAGGAAGTTGGCGATGACGATGAGTGCCGCCACGGCCACGCCCGCCACCCGCGCCCACAGCGCCGCCTGGAACAGGCCCAGGCTGACGATCACGGCCACCGCGCCCAGGGCGAGATGGATCCAGCCCCAGCCGGTGAGGTCGAAGCGGAAGACGTAGCTGCGGGTGGATACGAAGATGTCGTCCTCGGCGATGCCCATGATGCCCCGGAAGACGTCGAGCACTCCGGCGAGCAGGAGCGTGACGGCCGCGAAGGCCATCAGGCCCTGGGCCCAGGTCTGCTTGGCCGAGTGCCGCTCGCTGGTGGCGGAGTCGCCGGCGCGTGTCTCGGTCATGTGGATGCCTCGATTCGGTGTCGTTCGGCGGGCCCGGGACCCGGGCGGCGGCAGCCGCCCGGAGTCCACGGCTCAGCGGCCGGAACCGCTCAGGACCATCTGCTTCGCCTTGGCGAACTCCTCGTCCGTGATGTCGCCGCGGGCACGGATCTCGGAGAGCCGGGCGAGCTCGTCGACGCTGCTGGAGGGGCCGCCCGGGCCCTTGGCGGCATCGCGGATGTAGCTGTCGAAGGCCTTCTGCTGATCCCGTGCCTGCCTGGCCTCCCGGTGCCCCATGTCCTTGCCGCGCGCGATCACGTAGACGAACACGCCGAGGAAGGGCAGGAGCACGCAGAAGACCAGCCAGCCGGCCTTGGCCCAGCCGCTGAGACGGTCGTCGCGCAGGACGTCGACGACGACCCGGAACAGCAGGACGAACCACATGATCCACAGGAAGAACACCAGCATGGTCCAGAAGGCGCTCAGCAGCGGATAGTCGTACGCGAGGTACGTGTCCCCACTCATCTCTCTCCTCCGTTCCGGGCTCTCGCCCGACAACCCGGCATGGCGTCGCATGCCGTTCCCAGACTGCGTCGGCCCGAGCCCGCCGGCCTCACCCGGGACGGGTGAGCCAGGATCGGGCGGGCCGGGCGGGTCACGACGGCCCCGGCGGCGCGCGAGCGCATCAGAGGGTCCCGGCGCGGTCGGCGTCCAGGTCCCGGTCCCGGGCCGTGCCGGTCCTGCGGAGCGCGGCCCGCCAGGCGAAGGCGACGGCCGCCTCGACCAGGGCGAGCAGGACCAGCCACAGGCCGAGCAGCCGGGTCAGCGCCCGGGCCGACTCGGTGGGCAGGGCGAGCACCACGATCCCCGCGACGATCGCCAGCAGCGCCGCGCCGATGACGACGCCCCGGTGGGGCAGCTCCTTGGCGGCGAGGGCCGTGAAGAGCGTGACGACGCCGGACACCAGCCACAGCGTGCCGACGATCAGCGACAGCGCGGCGATGGTCTGCAGGGGGTGCCGCAGGCACAGCACCCCGGCCACCACGTACAGCACCGCCAGCAGCAGCCCGGTCACCCGGGAGCCGCCGTCCTCGCCGGCGAAGGACGCCACGAACCGGAACAGCCCGGTCGCCAGCAGGTACAGGCCGATGAGGACGGCGAGCACGTGCAGGGTCTCGTCCGGCCAGACCAGGATCAGGATGCCCGGCACGAACGTCACGACCGCCGAACCGAGGATCCAGGTCCAGGACCGCCCGACCACCGCCAGCGCGGCGGCCGGATCGCCGGCCGTCGGCGCGGGGCCCGGCCCGCCGGGCGGTCGGGCGCCGGGCTCGGCCTGCGGTCGTCGGGGGCCGGGGCCGGGGGGCGGTGCGGGTTCGGGGCCGGTGTGCGGTGCCGGACCAGGTGACACGCTCATGACTCCTCCTCGTGTCCTCGCGCCCGGCCGGAGACGACGGTTCACGGAAGCTTCCCGGAACGTCACTCCGGCAGTTGGCGCATCTCCAGGACCCGCAGCCCCAGGGACTGGCAGCGGGCCAGCAGCCCGTACAGGTGCGCCTCGTCGACGACTTGTCCGAACAGCACGGTCTGGCCGGACATGACCACATGGTCCAGCTCCGGGAAGGCCTCGCTCAGCGCCTCCGAAAGCTGTCCTTCGACGCGGATCTCGTAGCGCATGAGCTGCTCCCGGGACGGCCTGGGACAGGCGGACTGCGCCCTCACCGCGATCCTCCGTCCCCCGGCGCCGTCCGTCCTCACCCTCTGGAGGTGATAGCCGCCCGCCGATGGATCGGCGCACGTCAGGACGTCACGGCGGCAGGACGCCGAAGCGTCCGGGAGTGAGGCCGTCAGTGGGTGACGACGAGCTTGAAGACGATGATCAGCAGACCGAGCACGAGGTTCACCGAGGCGCTGACGGTGACCAGACGCCAGGAGGCGCCGGCGCGACGTGCCGCCGCCGCCGACCAGCCCACCTGGCCCGCGACGGCGACCGCTAGCGCGAACCAGAGGGTGCCCTCCAGGTCCAGGCCGAGCACGGGGCTGACGGCCACGGCCACGGCCGGCGGAACCGCCGCCTTGACGATCGGCCACTCCTCGCGGCACGCATGCGCCACGACCCGCCGGTCCGGGCGCCGCTGCGCCAGCCGCGCCCCGAACAGCTGCGCGTGCACATGGCCCGCCCAGAACACGACGCCCGTGAGCAACAGCAGCAGTACGAGCTCCACCCGCGGACGCGAGCCCAGGGCGCCCGCGCCGACCACCACGGAGGCCGCGAGCATGGACCCGTAGACGGCGCCGGTGGAGTCGGCTGTGGCCCGGTGCTCGGCGGCGTGCGCCCGGCGCTCCGCGCCGCGGTCGGTCCTGGACATCGTGACCTCCGTCGACGAGCGAACGAGGCGGGCGAGGCGGGCGAGGCAACGAGACAGGCGTCTGACGAGTTCGGAACCGTCGGCCGAGCGGACCGGTCGAGGCGGCACGACGCGTCAACCGTGTCCCGGCCCCGGCCGGCCTCCGCCTCCCGGTCGGGCCCGGGACGTCACCCGGAAGCGCCAGCCTCTCGGCAGGCCTCGTCTCCCCATCCCACCCGGGAGACGGCGTTCCCGCCTCACCCGCCACGGGCGAGGCCGGCTGTTCACAGCAGCCCCAGATCACGGGCGCGGCGCACCGCCTCGCCGCGGCGGTTGACGGAGAGCTTGCGGTAGGCGCTCTTGAGATGGGTCTTGACCGTGTTCACGGACAGGTACAGATCGGCGGCGATCTCCTCCGTCGACATGGTCAGGGCCAGCCTGCGCAGCACGTCGCGTTCGCGCCCGGTCAGCTCCTCGACGACCGGCGGCGCACCGCCGGTGCTCCGGGCGCCGGCGGCGGGCGCGTCCCTCGCCGGTCCGCGCGGGGCGGCCGTGTCCAGGAAGGGACGGATCCACGGTCCGGCTTCGGCGAAGGGGCGCCGCAGACCCTCGCGCCGGGCCTCGCGCAGCGCCAGCGCGACGAGTCGGCGCGCGACGGCCGTGTCGCCCGCCCCGTCGGCCGCCTGCGCCCGCACCAGCAGGGCGCGCACCGTCACGGCGGGCCCGCAGCGGTCGTCGGCGCGCAGCCGTTCCAGCAGGTCGAGCGCGATCAGGGGCCGGCCGGCGGCGAGTTCGGCGCGGGCCGAGGCGACCGTGCACGCGGGGGTCTCGTCGGACAGCGCCCGGAGCACCCTGACGGCCGTCTCGGGCCGGCCGTCGGCCAGATGGGCGGCGGAGACGACGAGCGCCGTCTGGCCTTCCGCCCAGGGCGAGGCCACCGCGGCCGGGACGGTCCGCTCGGCCGTCGCGAGCGCGGCCCGGATGTCGCCGCGGGCCAGGTGCAGCCGGGCGGTGGCGATGGTCCGGCCGGCCTCCATGACCGGGTCGCGCACCGCGGGGTGGGGCTCGACGGCCTCGTCCAGGAGGGTCTGTGCCCCGCCCAGGTCGTCGCGCTCCACGGCGACGGCGGCCAGCACCAGCCGCCCCATGCCGGAGGCGGACGGCTGGGGCAGGCCGTAGCGCTCCATCTCGGTCAGCGCGGCCCGCGCGGTGCGTTCCGCCCCGGCGAGCCGGCCGTTCAGGTAGTCGATCAACGCCAGCCGGCCCAGCGAGTCCTCGCGGGCGAGGGCCGTCGAAGCCCCCGCGACGGACCCGGCCGCGCCCGTCAGGGCGGTGTACGCCTCCTCGAACCGTCCGGCCCACAGGCGTGTGGAACCCAGGTGGGTGAGAAGGAGGGCGAGGAGTTCGGGGTGCCGCTCCAGCAGGTGGGCGGGGACCTCGAAGCGCAGCGTCTCCGCCGCCGTCGCGGCCAGCTCCGCCCGGGCCGGCGCGCCGGTCATCCGGGCCGCGAGCGCTTCCAGCAGCGCACAGCTCAGCCGGGCCTCCGCCAGTGCGGGCGGCGCGCCGGGCCGACCCCACTCGGCCGGATCGGCCGCATCCCACTCGGTCGTCGACGCTTCTCCGTCCGGCAGGAGGTCTCCCGGCGGCGCGGTGGGGCCGGCTCCGGCGGCCGTCCGGCCGAGTTCGGCGGCCAGGCCTTGCCGAGCGCGACGCAGGTGGCTCAGACCGCGGTCGACCTCGTGGCGGGACAGCTCACGGGCCGCGCGGACCAGCTCCGCGGCGGGGCCCGCGGCCTGCGGCGCCATCCGCGAGAACAGCTCGCCGAGTTCGTGCGAACGCAGTCCGGTGAAGAGCCAGCCGATGGCGAGGTCGTCGACCAGCGCGCCCGCGGTGAACTGCCAGTCGCCCGCGGCGGCGCCGTGCTCCAGCGTCTCCGTGAGCGAGCCTGAGCCCCGCAGCCACCGCGCGGCCCGCCGGTGCAGTTCGGCCTCCAGTCCCGGCGAGCGCACCCGCAGATGCGCCCGGAGTATCTCGCCGAACAGCGGATGCAGGCGGTACCAGTCCCGCTCCAGGTGCTCGACGAAGGCGTTCGCGCGGCACAGGCCCGCCAGAATGGGCTCGGCGTCGGTCCGGCCGGTCAGCGCGTTCACCAGGTCGGGACGGAAGCGGTCGAGGACGCTGACCCGCAGCAGCAGGTCCTGGGTCGCGGCGGGCTGCTGTCCGAGCACCTCCGCCAGCAGGAAGTCGGCGACCGAGGTGCGGTCGGCCTCGAACTCCTTGAGATACGTCTGCGGATCCGGGCTCTCGCGCGCGGCGAGCGCGCACAGCCGCACACCGGCGGCCCAGCCCCGGGTGCGTTCCACGAGCCGCCGCGTGGCGTCCTGCGGAAGCCGCAGTCCGTGCAGGTCCAGCAGTTCGGCCGCCTCCTCGACGGTGAACGCGAGTTCCGCGCCGCGGATCTCCGTCAGCTCGCCGGCCGCCCGGTAGCGGTGCAGCGGCAGCAGCGGTTCGGTACGGGTGACGAGGATCAGGCGCAGCCCGTCGCCGGCGTGGTGCAGCACGAACTGCAGCTGCTCGGCGATCTCCGGGGCGGTCACCCGGTCGTACTCGTCGAGGACCACGACGACCGGCCGGTCCAGGGCGCTCAGTTCCGCGGCCAGCCGTGCGAGGAGCTTCGGGGGCGCCTGGCCCGCGTCCGCCGGGCAGCCGATCCCCGCGGGCAGCGGCGTGCCGGATCCGCGCAGGGCCTGGAGCAGGTACGCCCAGAACATGCCCGGCTTCTGGCCGGCCGCGTCGGTGGTGAGCCAGGCCACGGGCGTCCCGCGCGCCGCGGCCCAGTCGGCCGTCAGCAGCGTCTTGCCCGCCCCCGCGGGCCCGTTGACCATGGTCAACGGGGTGCGCAGGGCCTGGTCGAGATGACTGACCAGACGTTCGCGCCGCAGGAACGCCACCGGCCGGGCCGGTACGACGAACCGCGTGCGCAGAAAGGGATCCCCCTGGGGATCCGCGTCCGGCGCCGTCGGTTCGGCGCCGCTCTCCTCAGGGCCGCTCATGGCGCCCACCGCCCCTGGTCGTCAGGTCATGGGTAGCGCTTCCCCAGCATCCCAGCCTTCCCCCGGCCCCGCGCTGCGAGCGACCCGCGGGCCCGGCGGGACCAGCAGAGGCCAGGTCGGGCGGACGTGGTCGCGGCGGCGGAAACCGGGCCAGGACTCGCGGATTGGCCTTGGCCGAGGGCTTCGCCGCCCCCTAGCGTCGACGGCATGCGCATTCACATCGTCGACGCCTTCACCGACCGTCCCTTCGCCGGAAACCCGGCCGGGGTGCTGCTCCTGGACGCCTTCCCGGACGACGGCCGACTCCAGAACGTGGCCCTGGAGGTCAACCACGCCGAGACGGCGTTCGCCCACCCGCTTCCCGCGGGCGGCGAGGCCGACTGGGCCCTGCGCTGGTTCACGCCGGTCGCCGAGGTCGCCCTGTGCGGCCACGCCACGCTCGCCGCGGCCCACGTCCTGCGCACGACCGGCGCGCACCACGGGCCGGTGCGCTTCGCCACCCGCAGCGGCGTCCTGGTCGCCACGCCCGCCGAGGACGGCTCGATCACCCTGGACTTCCCGACCGCCCGGCTGACGGGGGCCGAGATCCCGGCCGGTGTCGCCGAGGCCCTGGGCGCCGAGCCACTGGCCTGCTTCGACACCGGCCCGCAGGTCGGCGATCTGCTGATCGAGGTCGCCGACGAGAAGACCGTCCACGCGCTGCGCCCGCACCACAAGGCCTTGGCCGCCTACTCCAGCCGCGGCGTCATCGTCACCGCCCGCGCCGAGAACCCGGACCTGGGATACGACTTCGTCTCCCGCTGCTTCTTCCCCAACGTCGGCATCGACGAGGACCCGGTGACGGGCAGCGCCCACACCGCGCTGGCCCCCTTCTGGTCCGAGCGGCTCGGCCGCCCCCATCTCACGGGGCTGCAGGCATCCCCCCGCTCGGGCCGCGTCCGCACCGAACTGCGCGGCGAGCGCACGCTGCTGACCGGCCGGGCGGTCACCGTCATCGAGGGGGAACTGCTCGCCTGGTGACGCTGACGGCCCGGGGGTGGCTCACGCCGTCGGCAGCCACCCCACCCTTCCCGCGAGCAGCGCGTACCCCACGAACGCCCCGATGTCGAGCAGGGAGTGCGCCACCACGAGCGGCCCGACCCGGCCCCAGCGGCGGTAGAGCCACACGAAGACGACGCCCATCACCAGGTTGCCGATGAAACCGCCGACGCCCTGGTAGAGGTGGTACGAGCCGCGCAGCACGGCGCTGGCCACCAGCGCGGTCCCCGGCGTCCAGCCCAACCGGCCGAGCCGGCGCAGCAGATAACCGACGACGATGACCTCTTCGAGGATCGCGTTCTGCAACGCGGACATCACCAGCACCGGGTACTTCCACCACACGTCCGGCAGGGCCTCCGGCACCACCGTGAGGTTGAACCCGAGGCCGCGCGCCGCCAGGTAGAAGGCGATGCCGGTGCTGCCGATCACCGCCGCGATCGCCGCGCCGCGGCCGAGGTCCGACCAGGGCCGGGTGCGGTCGAAGCCCAGGGTCCGCAGTCCGCGCCCCTCACGCTCGCGCAGCAGGAAGTGCGCGACGAGGGCGACGGGCACGAGCGCGGTGGCGATCCCGAAGAGCTGCCAGGCGAGGTCGAGCCAGGGCCGGCCCGGCGCGGCCGAGGCGTTGAGCGTCGCGGCCTGGTCCTTCAGGCCTCCCGGCTTGGTGACGGAGCCGACGAAACTGATCAGCGCGGACACACCGCTCGCGCCGAGCGAGAGCGCCAGGACGAGCAGCGTCTCGTCCCGGAGCATCCGCCGCGAAAGCCCGTCCCGCGGAAAGGAATCAGCCACCTGTCACGCCTCCACCTGCACACTTGCCTCCGGTCGCGTAACGCACCGCACCCCCGCCGCCTGGCCGCGGTCGCGGAGGGAGCAGCGACATGTGTGCGCGACAGGCCGCCGGGGAACGGGCGCCCTGCGGGGCGGCCTCCCTTTCGCGCGCCGTGGTGGAGAATCCACCGCGGACGCCGACAGGGACGGTCACCACCGTCATGGGACGTCACAGCTTGCCCGATCACTGCGGCACGGACGGCGGCGACCCCCACCCCCTCGCCCGTGGGCGGCGTGGTCCCCACGCATCGGGGGGCGGCGACGGTCTGAGACGGCGGCGAACGCGGCGGTGTCCCCGGAGACGGAACGCGGCGGCGGCGAACGCGGCGGTGTCCCCGGAGACGGAACGCGGCGGCGGCGAACGCGG
>NZ_JBHVYK010000019.1:0-25742 GCF_042880855.1 Streptomyces sp. NPDC058291 | reverse complement strand
CGGTGTCCCCGGAGACGGAACGCGGCGGCGGGGGGAAGCGGACGCGGAGCTCCTAGCCGGGCGGGAAGCGCCCGCAGCGGAGACCATCCCCGGGGCCCGGCTCTCCGGCCGGCCCCCGGACCGCTGCGCCCTTCATCCCTCGCAGACCCCGCATACCGTCCTCACCCCGTGGCGGCCGGCTCGGGCACGCCCACGGACCAGGTGTGCACGGGCTCCCCGAGGTGCATCAGCTCGGCGTACCGCCGCGTGGTGGCGGCCAGCGCCGCGTCCCGCGACAGCCCCGCCTCCAGCGCCCGGTGGAACGTCGCCACCTGCCAGGTAGCCCCGTTGGCCCGCCGTCGGCAGCGCTCGTCGATGACGCCCAGATACAGATCGCGATCGGCGGGCTCCACGCCCCACGCGTCGAGTCCGGCCTCCGCCAGCGGCAGCAGCTCGTCCCGGACGAGACTCACCGCGTCCACCTCGACCAGGCCGCCGAGCCGACCCCGCCGGGGCCACTGCAGGCGCGCGTCGATCCCGTCCCGGCAGGCCGCCTCGAAGTTGGCGGCGGCCGTCTCGAACGGCAGCCTCGACCACACCGGCCGGGACTCCTCGGCCAGGGACCGCACGAGGCCGTAGTAGAA
Organism: Streptomyces sp. NPDC058291; assembly: GCF_042880855.1. Lineage (NCBI taxonomy): Bacteria > Bacillati > Actinomycetota > Actinomycetes > Kitasatosporales > Streptomycetaceae > Streptomyces > Streptomyces sp. NPDC058291. Next base: position 25,119 of record NZ_JBHVYK010000019.1, on the reverse strand, counting down.
GGCCGCGTTGGCGATCACGTCGGTCACGGTCGGCCCGGCGGGCAGCACCCGGTTCTCCACCCGCAGGTGCGGGACGCCGTCGGCGACGCCGTAGACCGGCCGGTTCCAGCGGTAGACGGTGCCGTTGTGCAGGACCAGTTCGGCGAGCGAGGGCACCCCGCCGGCGTCCAGGACCTCCAGCGGGTCCTCCTCGTCGCAGATCGGCAGCAGCGGCGGGAAGTAGCGCAGGTTCTCCTCGAACAACTCGTGGGCCGAGCTGATCCACCGCTCCCCGAACCACGTCCGCGGCCGCACGCCCTGCGCCTGCAGCTCCGGCGGCCGGGTGTCGGTGGCCTGCTGGAACAGCGGGGGACGCGACTCCCGCCACAGCTCGTGACCGAACAGGAAGGGCGAGTTGGCGCCGACGGCGATCTGCGCGGCGGTGACCGCCTGCGCGGCGTTCCACACGGCGGGGAAGCGGGCCGGCGTGACCTGGAGGTGCAGTTGCACGGAGGTGCAGGCCGCCTCGGGCACGATCGACTTCGAGGTGCACGACAGCCGCTCGACCCCGTCGATGTCCAGGGCGAAGTCCTCGCCGCGGGCGGCCACGATCTGGTCGTTGAGCAAGGTGTAGCGGTCGACGTCGGAAAGGTTGGTGGACACCAGGTCGTCCCGGTCGAGCGTCGGCAGAATACCGATCATCACGATTCCGGCGTCGACTTCGCCCGCCTTTCGATGGGCATATGCCAGTGACGCGCTGATTTCCTCCGCGAGCCTGTCGAATACCCGGCCGCCCAATCGGTGTGGGGCTATGTTGACTTCCAGATTGAACATGGCGAGTTCTGTTTGGAAATCGCGGCTCGCGATCCTCTCCAGCACCTCGCCATTCAGCATTTTCGGCTGGCCGTCGGCACCCGCGAGATTCAGTTCGATCTCGAGCCCCATGAGGTTCTTGGGGCGGTCGAAGCGCTTCTGGGCCAGGAGCCGCTCGAGCCCCGTCAGACACCGTCGTAGCTTGTCCCGGTAGTGCTGACGATCGGACAGGTCGAACGCGCCTGCCACGACCTTCTCGCCCATCGAAGCGTCCCTCCTCGCGCGGCGGTCCGGCCGTCCCGGCCGCCGGTGTCCCTGACAGGAAGGATGATGCCCCGCCCGGCCGATCGATAACGTCCCCGGCCGCCCACGGCACCCGCTACGCTGACCGAAAGCCGCCCGCGGCGTTCCGTTGGCACATTCACCGGGCATGCGGCCGGAGGCTCTTTCGCACATCACGGTCTCGTGAAAAACGCCGACGAGAATGGGCCGACCACTTCGGGCGCATACCCCGAGGTCATCACGGTGCGACGGCCTGTGAATCGGGATGATTCACACGTATCGCCGACCGAATGAACCCTTGCCGTTTATCTGCGGATCGACTAGACGAAACACAGTCTGAACACATGTCGTATAAACTCGGCGAACAAGGCAGAGAAGGTTGGCGCCCACGGTCGAAGGAGCCTGTCGTCGAAGTGACGGCAGGCCGCTCGCGCACCCGAGCCCCCAGACCCGGCCCCCGCCTCTCCGACCCCCTGAGAGCCAGCTGACAGCGCCGTCCGCCCACGCCCTCGCGCCACCGTGCCTGCCGAATGAGAGGCGACCCACCATGCCTTTGCATGTCCCCCCGGCTCCCGCGCCCGCCCTGCGCTCCGTCCTCACGGCACTCGGTTCCCCCACCGCGGTCCACGAGGCTCGTACGCCCGCCCTGCGCACCGCCCAGCAGGACGCCACGCCCGACCTTCCGCTGCCCTTGCACGTCCTGGACGCGATCAGCCCGCAAGGCGCGGCCGAGACCCGGCTGGCCGGCTGGCGCTTCCTGATCCGCTGCGACGACCGTGCCGTGGCCGCCGCCGAGACCCGGCTGACCCCGGACGGCTGGGCGTTCTCGCACTTCTTCGAGGGCCCCTACATCGCCTCCACCGAACGCGCCCTGCGGCAGGCCGAGTCCGCGGCCCAGCCCTACCAGGCACGCCTGCTGTCGGTGCCCGGGCTCTACATGCTGACGCTCTGGCTGCACGGCGACTGCGCCTCGGACGGCACCACAGGACACCCCGATCCGGCCGACCTGCTGGTGCCGCTCGCCCCGGCCCCGCCCGGCATCGCCGCCCACCGTCCGCACCGGGTGGCCGAGCTGCTCCCGGTGCTCACCCTGCGGGTGACCCCGGCGCCCCCGCCGCTGCTCGGCTCACCGGCCTGATCCACTCGACCACCTGATCCGCCGGATCCCCGATCCCCGTACCCCGTCGCCGCGACCCGGCGGCGGGGTACGGCGCTGCCGGGCCGCGGCGACGGGGTACGGGGACGGCGACGTCCGGGCCGGCCCACCGACGGCGGACCGCCGTGCGGCCCGAGCGGACTAGCCCCATCCGGCCACCGGGAACCATCCGAAGTGACAGTGCGGCGGCGATGAACCGCTCGCGCGGGTGACGCGTCATGAACCTGTGAGAAGCGGTGCCGCGAAATCCCTGCGGAACGACGTCCGTAGGGCAACACTGGGTTCCGACCACTTATCACAACGGGGGGCGGCCATGAACGACGCTTCAAGCCGCGGGACAGACACGACCGACACGACAGCCATCTCACTCATCACGCCAGAGCGGAAGTTCCCATCCATGTGCCAGCACCAGCCGCCGTGCCCGACAGCGACCTCAGCCGACCGGGAGTCCGCCCGTCTCGTGGCGCACCACCCGGAACAGGGCTGGAGCCTGCTGTGCAACGGCGTCCTGCTCTTCGAGGACACCGGTGAACTCCTGCCGGACGGCCGGGTCATCGCCCCCCACCGGGTCATGACCGCCGCCTAGAGCCTGTCCGGACGGCGCGGGACCGCCGTCCGGAGACCTGTGGGGCCGGCCGCAGACACTTCTGCGCACCGGCCCCGACGCGTGTCCGGGGCCGTTCACTCCCCGTGGTCCCCCGGCTCCGGCATGACGTCCGCCCCCGGACGCCTCCCTGGACGTCTCCCTGGACGCCGACGGTGGTCACTCGTCGGCCCTCCGCCGCTGACCACCGTCCGCCGGCCCCTGGCCGCCATGGGGCGAGCTCGCCGCCCCGCCGGCTCGCGGCCCGGTCGGTCCTAGCCGAGCGCCTCCCGAAGCGCCCGGTAGGCCGGCTTGGGCGCCAACTGCTCGTCCCACGGCAGCGCGGCCCCCTCACCGGGGAAGACCGCCGGGATCCAGGAGTACTTGTCGGTGTAGTCCCAGACGGTCACGCCGACGCAGCGCCGCACCGCGAGACACGCCTCGGTCAGATCCCCGTACCAGTCGGCCTGCTCGGCCAGCTTCTCGTCGGTCGCGGGCAGCAGCATCCGCACGTCGACCTCGGTCAGCGCGGTGTCCAGGCCGAGCCGGGAGAAGCGGCGGAGGTTGTCCTGCAGGGTCGTCGGATAGCCGTACTGCAGGGCGAGATGGGCCTGCAGGCCGATGCCGTCCAGCGGGACGCGCCGGGCCTTCAGTTCCTTGGCCAGGGCGTAGTAGGCGTCGCTCTTGGGGCCGACGGCCTCGATGTTGTAGTCGTTGAGGTACAGCTTGGCCTTCGGGTCGGCCTCGTGGGCCCATCGCAGGGCGTCGGCGATGTAACCGGGGCCGAGGGTCTTGTAGAAGACCGTCTCGCGGTAGGTGCCGTCCTCGTTGAACGCCTCGTTGACGACGTCCCAGGAGTAGACCTTGCCCCGGTAGTGGCGCACCTCTGTCTGGATGTGCTTCTTCAGGACGGCTCGCAGCGCGTCGGCCGTCCACTGCCTGCCGGTGAGCCAGTCGGGCAGCTGGCTGTGCCAGACGAGGGTGTGGGCGCGGATCTTCTGGTGGTGGGCGCGCGCGAGCCCGACGATCTCGTCGCCCGCCGTCCAGTCGAAGACGCCCTGCCGCGGCTCGGTGGCGTACCACTTCATGCCGTTGCCGGGGGTGATCATGTCGAACTCGCGGCCGAGGATCTTCGTGTACGCCGCGTCGGTGAGTTCGGGATTGTCGGTGGCGCTGCCGAAGTACCGGCCGTGGCGCTGCGCGAGGTCGGCGAGGGTGGTCCGCGGTTTTCCGTGGCCCGCTCGCTCCTGCGCCTGGGCGGCCGGCCCGGTGACGATCCCGGCGGCTACGAGGACGGTGGCGAGGGCTCCGGCGAGTCTGAGCCGGGTGCGGACGGCGGTGCTGGGCATGGTGCGACTCCTCACGTGGGGTGGGTGTGAGCCGTGGGCTCCGCGGGCGCGCGTCATCCCTTGGTGGCGCCGGCGGCGAGGCCGCCGACGAGCTGGCGCTCGGCGACGGAGTAGAGGGCCAGGGCGGGGACCATGGCGAGGACGAGGTAGGCGAACACGCGCGCGTACTCGGCGGAGTACTGGCCCTGGAACTGCTGTACGCCGATCGGGACGGTCCACCAGGTGGGCTCGTTGAAGACGAGCAGCGGCAGGAGGAAGTTGTTCCAGCTGCCGACGACGGCGAGCACCGACACCGTGCCGAGGGCGGGCCTGGCCATCGGCAGCAGGATGCGCCAGAAGAAGCCGAGGGGCCCGCAGCCGTCCAGGGTGGCCGCCTCCTCCAGCTCGGCGGGGATCTCCCGGAAGAAGCCGCGCAGGATGACGATGGTGACCGGCAGGCCGAAGGCGGCCTGGGGCAGGATCACGCCGAGCGGGTTGTCCAGCAGGCCGATGGAGCGCAGCAGGAGGAACAGGGGCAGCGCCGCGACCGCGAAGGGGAACATCAGCCCCATCGTGAACAGCGTGAACAGCACCTCCCGCCCGCGGAAGGCGAACCGGGCGAAGGAGAAGGCGGCGAGCGCGGACACCGCGACGACCACCACGGTCGTCCCCACCGCGATGAGGGTGCTGCTGCCGACCAGCCGCCAGAACGAGCCGGAGCCGAGGATGTCGGTGTAGTTGGAGGGAACCCAGGGGTCGGGCAGTCCGATGGGGTTGCGGGACAGCTGGTCGGTGGACTTGAAGCCGGACAGCACGGCGTAGACGAGCGGTACGGCCATCACCGCGCCGGCGAGCCCGAGCAGCAGGTGCAGCGGGAGGGTCCGCCCGGTCCGTCCAACGCCCCCGCGGGCTCCTCGGTCGCCTCGACGGGTGACCGCATCGGCCCGGCGGGCGCCGGGACCGGTCTTGACGACGCTCACGAGCCGCCTCCTCGCATGGTCGTGGTGGCGCCCTGGAGGTCGCGGCGGAGCACGAACCGCTGGTAGGCGAGGGCGAAGACGAGGCAGATGCCGAACATGGCCACGCTGATGGCGCTGGCGTATCCGACCTGGTAGCGCTTGAAGCCGTACTGGAACATGGTCACGGCCATCGTCTCGGAGTGGTGGTCGGGGCCGCCCGCGGTGACGACCCACACCAGGTCGAACAGCTGGACCGAGCCGATCACCGACAGGAACACACTGATCCGCAGGGTCGGCGCGAGCAGCGGCAGGGTGACGTTGCGGAAGCGCTGCCAGGGGCCGGCGCCGTCGATCAGGGCCGCCTCGGTCAGCTCGGCCGGGATCGACTGGAGTCCGGCCAGGTACAGCATCATGTGGAAGCCGAAGTACTTCCACGTCATGACCAGGAAGAGGGTGGCCATGACGGTGGAGGGGTCGGCGAACCACTGCCCGCCCACCCCGTCCAGCCCGACGGCGCCCAGCACCTGGTCGGCCAGGCCGTCGTCGGGAGCGAAGATCATGCTGAACAGCACGCCGGTGATGGCCTCGGAGAGGATGTACGGCGCGAAGAACAGCATCCGGTAGACGGCCCGGCCGCGGATCTTCTGGTTGAGCGCGACCGCGAGGGCCAGCGCGAACGGCAGTTGCAGCAGGAGTGAGAGGCCGACCAGCAGCAGACAGCGCCACAGGTCGCCGAGGAACACCGGGTCCTTGAAGAGCCGGGTGAAGTTGTCGCCGCCGACGAAGTCCTCGGGCATGCCGAAGCCGCCCCAGCGGAAGAACGCGGCGTACAGCGCGAACAGCATCGGCAGCAGCACGAGCGTGCCGAACAGCACCAGCGCGGGAGCCTGGAAGCCGACGGCGGTGAGCCAGTGCAGCGCCCGCCGCCGGGCCCGCCCCCGGCCCGCGCCGGGCACGGGAGGCGGCGGGGTGACGTCCGGACCGCTGCGGCTGTCCGGGAGGAAGGTGGAGGTCATCGCCGACTACTGCTCTTCCTTCGCGACCTTGGTGATCGACTGCGCCACCTGCTGGGGTGACTTCGAGCCGGCGATGAGCGCCCCGACGCTGTCGTTGACCTCCTGGCCGAGGGCGGGCGCGTACGCCTGGTCCAGGTAGAGCTGGAAGCCGGTGGAGGCCTTCAGCTGCGCCTGCACCGCCTTGAGGTTGGGGTCGGTGAGGGCGCTCTCCGCGGCCGGGACGACGGGCAGCACGCCGGTCTTCTTGACGAGTCGGGTGTCCGTGGCGGCGGAGGCGAAGAACTTCAGGAAGTCGTAGGCCGCCTGCGGGGCGCCCTTGCGCAGCGCGTGCCCGCCGCCGCCGCCGAACACCTCGGTGATCACGCCCTTGCCGCCGTCGACCGCCGGGAACGGGAAGAAGCCGAGGTTCGCGCCGAGCCCCTTGCCCGCGTCGGACTCCACGACCGGGGCCCACTGGCCCATCAGCTCCATGGCCGCCTTGCCGTTGCCGACGGCGGCGGCCTGCCCGGTGGGGCTGTTGTAGGCGGCGCCGAGGAAGCCCTTCTGGAAGGGCTGCAGGTCGACGAGGTCCTGGAGGTGCTGCCCGGCCTGGACGAACCCGTCGCCGGTGAAGTCCTTGTCGTCCCCTGCCTTGCGCAGGGCGTCGACGCCCGCGGTGCGCATCGCGAGGTACGCCCAGTAGTACATGCCCGGCCACTTCTCCTTGCCGGCCAGGGCGAGCGGGGTGATCCCGGCGGTCTTCAGCTTGCGCACGGCGTCGAGGAAGCCGCTCCAGGTGGTGGGCGGCGCGGCGACGCCGGCCTGCTTGAAGAGCGCCTTGTTGTACCAGAACCCGATCATGCCGATGTCGAACGGGACGCTGTACGCCTTGTCGTCGATCAGATACGGCTGCCTGGCCACGGACAGCAGGTCCTCGGCCCAGTCCTTCGTCCGGTCGGTGAGGTCCTCGACGAGTCCGGCGTCGACCTGTTGCCGCAGGACGCCGCCGCCCCAGGTGTGGAAGATGTCGGGGAGCTTCCCGGAGGCGGTCAGCGCCGTCATCTTCGATTTGTAGGCGTCGTTCTCCAACTGAACGATCTTCACCTTGACCTTGGGGTTCTGTGCCTCGAACTGCTTGGCCAGCCCCGCCCAGACGTCCTTCGTCGGCTGCGTGGTGGAGATGTTCCACCACTCGATGGTGGTCGTCCCCGACGACCCTCCGTCCGAGTCGCCGCCGCAGGCGCTCAATGCCGTCATGCTGAGACCGGCCGCGGCGGAGGCCGCCAGGAAGCCGCGGCGGGAGAGTGCCGGGTCGCCCATCATGCGCTCCTTGATAGATCGAAAGTTTCGAACCAATTCCAGAAAGCTTCGCTGCTGCCGCACCCTAGAGACACCCTCGGACGAGTGGCAACCCCTTGAACACAGGCAATCCAGGGGCCAGTTCAGAGAAGAACGCCAGAAGCGGGCCTTACCCACATCGAAACATTCGGATTCACCGGCGAACCTTACGAAGCCGGACCGCGGCCAAGGCCGCAGCGACTGCACCCTGCCCCCGCCATCCGTGACGCTGAGTGGCCGCCCCTCCACCCTCGCCCCACCCCGCGACCAGTCTTAACGGAAGCTTGACGCCATCCGGCCCACGATCCACGGGCCCCGGCGTCACGCTCCGCTTACGCTGATGCCGCCGTCCGCGTGATGGCCGAAACCACACGCCGAGCCGCACCTCTGGAGCACGCCGATGGCCGCCACCGAACACCCTCCGCCCGGCCGTCTGCGCGCGTGGATGCTGGAGGGCCTCTCCGACATGGGCAAGGGACACGGCCCCAAGGAGCCGGCCGGCGAGACCGAGGCGCGGCCGGAACCCACCGGACAGCGCTGGTACCGGGTCATGTGCCTGACGGGCGTCGACTACTTCTCGACCCTCGGCTACCAACCGGGCATCGCCGCCCTCGCGGCCGGCCTGCTCTCGCCCGTGGCCACCGTCGTCCTGGTGATCGTCACTCTGGCGGGCGCCCTGCCCGTCTACCGGCGGGTGGCCGAGGAGAGCCCGCACGGCGAGGGCTCCATCGCCATGCTGGAGCGGCTGCTGTCCTTCTGGAAGGGCAAGCTGTTCGTACTGACCTTGCTCGGCTTCGCCGCCACCGACTTCCTGATCACCATCACCCTGTCCGCGGCGGACGCCTCCACCCACCTGGTCGAGAACCCGCATCTGACCGGCGCCCTGCACGACCGGCAGCTGGTGATCACGCTCGTCCTCGTCGCCCTGCTCGGCGCCGTGTTCCTCAAGGGCTTCCTGGAGGCGATCGGCGTCGCCTTCGCCCTGGTGGCGGCCTACCTCACCCTGAACGCCGTCGTCGTCTCCGTCGGCCTGTGGCACGTGTTCACCGAGGGCCATGTCGTCACCGACTGGTCCAGCGCCCTGACCGCGGAGCACGGCAACGTGTTCGCCATGATCGGCGTGTCCCTGCTGGTCTTCCCCAAACTGGCCCTGGGCCTGTCCGGCTTCGAGACCGGCGTCGCGGTCATGCCCCACGTCCAGGGCGACCCCGACGACACGGCGGAGAACCCCAGGGGGCGCATCCGGGACACGAAGAAGCTCCTGACCACGGCCGCCCTGATCATGAGCGTCTTCCTCATCGCCACCAGCTTCATCACCACCTGGCTGATCCCGGAGAAGGAGTTCGAGCCCGGCGGCCAGGCCAACGGACGCGCTCTGGCCTACCTGGCCCACGAGTACCTCGGCAACGCCTTCGGCACGGTGTACGACGCCTCGACGATCGCCATCCTCTGGTTCGCCGGAGCGTCCGCGATGGCTGGACTGCTGAATCTGATGCCCCGCTACCTCCCGCGCTACGGCATGGCCCCGCACTGGGCCCGCGCCGTCCGCCCGATGGTCATCGTCTTCACCCTGATCGCGTTCCTGGTCACCTGGATCTTCGACGCCGACGTCGACGCCCAGGGCGGCGCGTACGCCACCGGCGTCCTGGTCCTGATGTCCTCGGCGGCGATCGCGGTGACCATCGCCGCCCGCCGGGCCGGACAGCGCGGCTGGACCGTCGGCTTCGCCGTCGTCTCGGCGGTCCTGCTCTACGTCACTGTCGTGAACGTCATCGAGCGTCCCGACGGCGTGAAGATCGGCGCCTGCTTCATCGCGGGGATCATCCTCGTCTCCCTCCTGTCCCGACTGGCCCGCGCCTTCGAGCTCCGCGTGACCAGCGTGACGCTGGACGGCATGGCGGAACGTTTCATCCGGGACATGGCCAGCCGGAAGATACGGTTCATCGCCAACGAGCCCGACCAGCGCGACAAGGCGGAGTACCGCGACAAGATCGAGCAGATCCGCCAGGACAACGACATCCCCGGCGAGGACTTCGTCTTCGTCGAGGTCACCGTGGTGGACCCGTCCGAGTTCGAGTCCGGCCTGACCGTGCGCGGCGAGGTCCTGCACGGCCGCTACCGGGTCCTGACCCTGGAGTCCTCCTCCATCTCCAACGCCCTGGCCGCGCTGCTGCTGCACACCCGGGACGCCACCGGCTGCATCCCGCACATCTACTTCGAGTGGACCGAGGGCAACCCCTTCGCCAACTTCCTGCGCTTCTTCCTCTTCGGCCAGGGCGAGGTCGCCCCGGTCACCCGGGAGGTGCTGCGCGAGGCGGAGCCCGACCGCACCCGCCGGCCCCGCGTCCACACGGGCTGACGGCCGGGGAGTGCGCCGGCGCCGGCGGCCCGAGGCGCACAGAAACCGACATACCAGACATAAGGCGTCGCGGCCTCTACCGTGACGCTCATGACCCTGAGCATCCGCAATCAGCTCCCCGGCACCGTGACCGCCGTCCAGACCGGGGAGGTCATGGCCGTCGTCCGGATCCGCCTCGACGGGGGCCACGACCTCATGGCGGCCGTCACCCTGGAGGCCGTGAACCAGCTCGGTCTCGCCCCGGGCACCCCGGTCCACGCCCTGGTGAAGTCGACCGACGTCTCCCTGGCCGCCGGTCAGGTCGCCGGGCTCTCGATCCGCAACCGGCTCCCCGGCACGATCACCGGGCTCACGATCGGCGAGGTCATGGCCTCCGTGAAGATCACCATGGAGGGCGCCCGGCTCACCGCCGTGATCACCAAGGACGCGGCGACCGATCTGGGCCTCTTCGTGGGATCCGACGTCGTCGTCCTGATCAAGGCGACGGAGGTGTCCCTGGCGACGGCGTAGGACGGCGCGGGAGCCTCCCGAACACGACCACGGCCACGGCCACAGGCCGCGGAGACGACCACAGGGCCCCGTCCGCGACGGACGGGGCCCTGTGACGCGCCGGCTCAGTCCTCGTACGCGTCCAGCGGCGGGCACGAGCAGACCAGGTTGCGGTCGCCGAAGGCCTGGTCGATCCGGCGCACCGGCGGCCAGTACTTGTCGGCGGCCGACACCCCGGCCGGGAAGACGGCCTCCTGACGCGAGTACGCGTGCTCCCACTCCCCGCCCAGGGCCGCCGCGGTGTGCGGGGCGTTGCCCAGCGGGTTGTCCTCGGCCGGCCACTCGCCCGAACCGACCTTCTCGATCTCCGCGCGAATCGCGATCATCGTGTCGCAGAACCGGTCGAGCTCGATGAGGTCCTCGGACTCGGTCGGCTCGATCATGAGCGTCCCGGCCACCGGGAACGACATCGTCGGCGCGTGGAACCCGTAGTCGATGAGCCGCTTCGCGACGTCGTCGACGCTCACGCCGGTCGCCTTGGTCAGCGGTCGCAGGTCGATGATGCACTCGTGCGCGACCAGCCCGCCCGGCCCGTTGTAGAGCACCGGGTAGTGCGGCTCCAGCCGCTTGGCGATGTAGTTGGCGCTGAGCACCGCGACCTGCGTGGCCCGCTTGAGGCCCTCGCCGCCCATGAGCCGCACATAGGCCCACGAGATCGGCAGGATGCCCGCGGAGCCCCACGGAGCCGCCGAGATCGGGCCCACACCGGTGTCCGGCCCGGCGGCGGGCTGCAGCGGGTGGTTCGGCAGGTACGGCGCGAGGTGCGACCGCACGGCGACCGGACCGACGCCCGGGCCGCCGCCGCCGTGCGGGATGCAGAACGTCTTGTGCAGGTTCAGGTGGGAGACGTCACCGCCGAAGTGCCCCGGCTTGGCCAGCCCGACCAGCGCGTTGAGGTTCGCGCCGTCGACGTACACCTGCCCGCCGGCCTCGTGCACCTGGGCGCAGATGTCGGCGACGTGCTCCTCGAACACCCCGTGCGTCGACGGGTAGGTGATCATCAGCACCGCCAGCTCGTCCCGGTGCTTCTCGATCTTCGCGCGGAGGTCCTCGACGTCGATCTCGCCGTCCTCGGCGGTCTTCACGACGACGACCTTCATGCCCGCCATCACGGCACTGGCCGCGTTCGTGCCGTGCGCGGAGGACGGGATCAGACACACGGTCCGCTGCTCGTCGCCGTTGCCCCGGTGGTAGCCGCGCACGGCGAGCAGACCCGCCAGCTCCCCCTGCGACCCGGCGTTGGGCTGCAGCGACACCTTGTCGTACCCGGTGACCTCGGCGAGCCGCTCCTCCAGCTCGTGGATGAGCGTCAGGTAGCCCAGCGCCTGCTCGGCCGGCGCGAAGGGGTGCATCTGCCCGAACTCGGGCCAGGTGACCGGTTCCATCTCGGTGGTCGCGTTGAGCTTCATGGTGCACGAGCCCAGCGGGATCATGCCCCGGTCCAGCGCGTAGTCCCGGTCGGCGAGGCGACGCAGGTAGCGCAGCATCGCGGTCTCGGAGCGGTGCTGGTGGAAGACCGGGTGCGTCAGGATCGCGTCGGAGCGCAGCAGGTCCTCGGGCAGGGCGTCCTCGGTGGCCGCGTCGAGGGACTCGATGTCGCCCTCCACGCCGAAGGCGGCCCAGACCGCGGCCACCTGGGCCCGCGCGGTGGTCTCGTCACAGGAGATCGACACGTGGTCGGCGTCGACCGGGTGCAGGTTCACGCCGTGCTCGCGCGCGGCGGCGACGATCTCCGCGGCCTTCGCCGGCACCCGCACGGTGAGCGTGTCGAAGTAGGAACCGTGCACGATCTCGACCCCGCCGGCCTGGAGTCCGGCGGCCAGCAGAGTGGCGTAGCGGTGCGTGCGCCGGGCGATCGCCCGCAGTCCGTCGGGCCCGTGGTAGACGGCGTACATCCCGGCCATCACCGCGAGCAGCACCTGCGCCGTGCAGATGTTACTGGTGGCCTTCTCGCGCCGGATGTGCTGCTCACGCGTCTGCAGGGCGAGCCGGTAGGCCTTGTGCCCGTCCGCGTCGACGGACACGCCCACGAGCCGCCCGGGCAGGCTGCGCGCGAACTTCTCGTGGACGGCCAGGTAGCCGGCGTGCGGCCCGCCGAACCCCATGGGCACCCCGAACCGCTGCGTGGTGCCGACGGCGATGTCGGCCCCCAGCTCGCCCGGCGACTTCAGCAGCGTCAGCGCGAGCAGGTCCGCCGCGACGGTGACGAGCGCGCCGAGTCCGTGCGCCTGGTCGACGAGCGCCTTGAGATCACGCACGGCCCCCGAGGCTCCGGGGTACTGCACCAGCACGCCGTTGATCTCGCGCTCGGCGATGTCCGCCGGGATGCCGTCGCTCAGGTCGGCGACGACGACCTCCACGCCGGTCGGCTCGGCGCGGGTCTGGATCACGGCGATGGTCTGCGGCAGCGCGTCCGCGTCGATGAGGAAGAGGCCCTTCTTGTTCTTCCCCATGCGGCGCGACAGCGCCATCGCCTCAGCGGCGGCCGTCCCCTCGTCCAGCAGCGACGCACCGGAGGTGGGCAGCCCCGTCAGGTCGGCGACCATGGTCTGGAAGTTGAGCAGCGCCTCCAGCCGGCCCTGCGAGATCTCCGGCTGGTACGGCGTGTAGGCCGTGTACCAGGCCGGGTTCTCCATGACGTTACGCAGGATGACGGGCGGCGTGAACGTCCCGTAGTAGCCGAGCCCGATCATCGAGTCGAGGACCTGGTTGCGATCGGCCAGCGCGCGCAGCTCGGCCAGCACCTCGGCCTCGGTGCGCGCGCCCGGCAGGTCCAGCGCGTCGGCGTTCTTGATCACGTCCGGGACGGCGGCGGCGGTGAGCTCGTCGAGCGAGCCGTACCCCACGTGGGCGAGCATCTTGGCCCGCGCCTCGTGATCGGGCCCGATGTGGCGCTGCTCGAAGGGGATGCCCTGTTCGAGCTCGGTGAGCGGAATGCGATGGGCGGTCATTACGGAGGCCTCCTGGTCTGACACGACCTTCGTGGGTCACCACGGCGCGGGTACCCGGACGGCCTCCCCCTCTGTCATCTCAACCTGAGAGCTTCACCGGCCGCCCGAGGACGCCCGGCTTTCACCGTCGGTGAGAGCGGGGACCGTCGACGCCGTCGGTACCCGCCCTGCTTTCCAGAGTGACCTCGTCCGTGCGGTACGTGAGCCTGAGAGATTCCGGGGAGGATTTGCTCCTTCGGCGCCTCCGACGTTCTTCGGAGGACTCTCCCGCACGGGGTCAGCAGCCGTTGCCAGACTACCAGCGAGGTCAACATCACCCTCTCCAGTGGCCGTCGGTCCCATTGTGCTCTTTTGTAGTGCTAACGGATGAGTTGCGAGCAAGTGGAGGGCCCGTGCAGACCGACATCGATCCGCGCAACCTGATCGGCCGCAAGGCGTTCGACCGTAACGGCGCCAAGATCGGCACGGTCGACGAGGTCTACCTCGACGACGCGACGGGCGTGCCGGAGTGGGCGGCCATACGCACGGGCCTGTTCTCCCGCGACGCTTTCGTCCCCCTGGAGCCCAGCGAGCTGGTCGAAGGCGCCCTGCGGATCCCCTTCGACCGGGCGCTGATCAAGGACGCCCCGGACTTCGGCGTGGGCCGCCACCTCTCCCCGGAACAGGAACTCCAGCTCTACCACCACTACGGCCTCGACCTGGGCGCCCCTCCCCCGCTGCCCGACCACGACTTCGGCCGGCTGGCGGGCACGGACGACGGCTGAGCCCTCAGGCACAGGCCCGTATCAGCTCCCCCAGCATCCCGCTCGGGTCGTGCAGCGATCGGGCTCCGTCCGTGACGACTCTTCGCGTGCCGGCGTCGACCGGATCGGTCCGCGCCCAGGCGGTCGATCCGACGCACACCTCCACCTCCAGCCCGGACGCCGTGACATGCCGCCACTCGGTGACCGGCCCCCAGGCCCGCACCCGCACCACCTCGCCCAGCGACAACTCCCGCAGCCACGCGTCGTCCGCCGCGTACCGCTCGGGCGTCGTCGACAACAGCAGAAGATCGACGTCCGAGTCGGGCCGCGCGACCCCCCGCGCGCAGGAGCCGACGAGCAGCAGCCCGGCCACGTCGCTCCGCTTCGCGGACCACCGGGCGACCCGGTCCGTCACCGAGCCCCTCTCGGCCGCCCGCTCCGGCGACACCCCGGCCCGTTCGGTGAACCGGTCCTCACGCCCGTCCATGCCGTTCCCCCTGCTCCGCCGGCGCCGCCCACCCGACGCCGTCACTCCGACCCGTCCCACCATCGCGAGCCGCTCACTGTGTGTAACGGATCGACCTCACCGGGAGTTCCCCGTCCCCCACCCCGGAACTCCGACGTCAGGGCCCGGCACACCGGCCGCCGCTCCGCCGCCCTCGTCGGGTCTTCGCCGCACCAGCGGCAGCGGGTCCGCGGGCTCCAGTCCCGGATCGTCGGTCCGGAACGTCCGCACCCGCCCCGGCTCCGACTCGGGCGTCTCGAAACGCACCGTCACCCGGCCGAGGCCACTGCCCTGCACCCACCCGTGCCCCAGCTCGGCATGGCGCACGTCGTGCCCCGGTCGCCACTGGCGCTCGGCCGGCGCCGGCGCCTCGACGACGGGCTCCCCCAAGGGCTCCTCCTGCGGCCCGGCCGAACGCTCCTCCGCGGCCTGTGCGAACAGGTCCTCCTGGGTGAAGTCCGCCAGACCGCTGACGCCGACCCCGAGGAGCCGCACCCCGCCGGTCGTGTCCACGGAGTCCAGCAGCCTGGCCGCCGCCTCCCGGACCACCGCGCGGTCGTCGGTCGGCCCGCGCAGCGTCTCGGACCGGGTGAGCGTGGAGAAGTCGTAGCGCCGCACCTTCAGCACGATGGTCCGCCCCGACAGACCGGTCTCCCGGAGCCTGCGCACGCACCGGTCCGCGAGCCGCTGCACCTCCAGCTCCACCCGCACCCGGTCATGGATGTCCACGTCGTAGGTGTCCTCGACCGACACGGACTTCGTCTCCCGCTCGGCCACCACGGGCCGGTCGTCCCGCGCCAGCGCCATCGCGTACAGGGCGTGCCCGTGCGCCTTGCCCAGCAGCCGCACCAGCTCGTCCTCACCGGCCTCGGCGATCTCGTCGACCGTGGTGATCCCGGCGCGCCTGAGGTGGTCGCCCGTGGCCGGGCCGACCCCCGGCAGGGTGCGCACCGACATCGGCCCGAGCATCGCCCGCTCGGTACCCGCCTCGATCAGCACCAGGCCGTCGGGCTTGGCCTGCTCCGACGCGATCTTGGCGAGCATCTTGCAGGAGGCGAGTCCCACCGAACCCGTGAGGCCGGTGACCGCCCGTATGTCCCCGCGCAGCCGGATGCCGGCCAGCCGCGCCGACTCGCTGTCCCAGGCCGTCTCTCCGGCCTCCAGATCCACGAACGCCTCGTCCAGGCTCAGCGGCTCGACCAACGGTGAGAGCGCCCGCAGCAGCCCCATCACCTGCTCGCTGATCGACCGGTAGAACGCGAAGCGCGGGACGAGATAGGCGGCGTGCGGAGCCAGACGACGCGCCTGCGCCATGGGCATCGCCGAGTGCACCCCGAAGACGCGCGCCTCGTAGGAAGCGGTCGCCACCACCCCACGCGGCCCCAGACCGCCCACGACCACGGCCTTCCCGCGCAGACTCGGCTTGGACGCCTGCTCCGCCTGGGCGAAGAAGGCATCCATGTCGAGATGCAGGATCGTGGGCGCGTTTCTCACACGTCCGATGCTGCACCACACCACTGACAACGGCGTTCCCCCACCGCCGCTCGCGCCCCGGAACGCCCCGGAAGGGCCTCAGACCGCCCGGTTGCGCCGACGCGCCAGCTCGTCCGCCGGATTGTGCCCGACCAGCGTCTCCCCGGTGTCCACGCGCTCCCCGTGCAACTGCGACAGCGCGCTCTCCACGTCCCGCCACACCACGCCCACGGCGATGCCGAAGACCCCCTGCCCACCCTGGAGCAGGGCGTGGACCTCGTCCGGCGAGGTGCACTCGTACACCGTGGCGCCGTCGCTCATCAGCGTCATGCGCTCCAGATCGCTGAACCCGCGCTCGCGCAGATGCTGCACGGCGCTGCGAATGTTCTGCAGCGACACCCCGGTGTCGAGGAACCGCTTCACGATCTTGAGGACGACGACGTCCCGAAAGCTGTACAGCCGCTGGGTGCCGGAGCCGTGCGCGGGCCGCACACTCGGTTCGACGAGGCCGGTGCGGGCCCAGTAGTCCAGTTGCCGGTAGGTGATGCCCGCCGCCGCACAGGCCGTCGGACCGCGATAGCCGATCTGCTCGGACGCCATGGACGCCGCCCCTCCGCCGCTCGGCACGGCCGCCGGTCGATGCGGGGCGTGATCGGCCGAGCCGCCCTGCTGCGGGTATCCCCCGCCCGGGCGCGACCAAGAGCTCGGGGGAGGGTACGGACCGCTTCCCCCGACACCGAATCCGGGGGCACCCCCAGCCGTACCGTCGCCGCTGGTTCTCACGCCGACCTCCGTCCTTGAACTGCCTTCTCGACGGTAGGCAGTCACCAGGGGTGCGTCAACGATCGCCACACTCGGCACGCCGAGTGATAATCACCCTAGGAGTGGTTTCCCGTACCCCACCGCGGGGAAAGGCTAGCCGAATGCGCTGAGAACGGGCCGTAGGACGCTCTCGGTCGCCGCCGGCATTTGCCGGAAACGGAGCGGGCGCCCCGAACGGAGCGCCCTCGTCCCGCGCCTGTGCGCCGCTACTGGTTGCTGGTGCCGAAGTCCTCGGGCGAGATCTGGTCGAGGAACTCGCGGAACTTCTCCACCTCGTCCTCCTGCTCGTCCGGGATGGCGATCCCCGCGTCGTCGAGCACCGTGTCGCTGCCGTAGATCGGCGTACCGGTGCGCAGCGCCAGCGCTATGGCGTCCGAGGGACGCGCGCTCACCTCGACCCCGCTGGCGAAGACGAGCTCCGCGTAGAAGACGCCCTCCCGCAGATCCGTGATGCGCACTTCGGTGAGCTCCTGGCCGACGGCCTCCAGCACGTCCTTGAACAGATCGTGGGTCAGCGGCCGCGCGGGGGCCATGCCCTGCTGGGCGAAGGCGATCGCCGTCGCCTCGCCCGGTCCGATCCAGATGGGAAGGTAACGGTCGCCTCCCACTTCACGCAGCAGCACGATCGGTTGGTTGGAGGGCATCTCGACCCGGACACCTACGACATCGAGCTCGTTCACACAGCAACCCTAGGCCGTGCCCGGGACGTTTGGGTAGTCGGGCCGGGAACGGGTGACCGATCCACCCCGGGCGAACCGGCCCGCTCAGGGCAGCCGCACCCCGAGCGCGGTCTGCACCAGCGCCGCGTGCAGCCGCACCGTCAGCCCCGCGATCTCCTTGCTACGGGCCTCCGCGTGGGCCCTGGTCTGCGGATTGCGGTGACGCTTGAGAGGGGCCACCACCTGGTCCACGAGCCCGGCCTCCCGGTCGGCGGCGGCCTTCATCGCCCGCAGATGCCTCGGCTCGATCCCGAACCGGCCGAGCTCGGCCACCAGGGCGGCCACCGTGGCCGCCTCGGCGTCGTAGACCCCGCCCTCCAGCGGCACGACGAGCCCGTAGGACTCCCACTCCTCCAGCTCCCGCTCACCGATCCCCGCGGCCGCCAGCAGCTCGGAGCGACCGATCCGGGCCACGGTGGGGCCGTCCGGCGGCTCCAGGACGGCCTCGCCGTCCCGCTGCCGGCCCACGGTCGGCAGCGGCGCGGCCTCGCCGCGCTCCATGGCGTCCAGATGCTCCCGGATCACCTTGAGCGGCAGATAGTGGTCCCGCTGCATCCGCAGCACGTGGCCCAGACGCTCGACGTCCCGCGTGCTGAACTTGCGGTACCCCGAAGGCGTCCGCTGCGGCTCGACGAGCCCTTCCGACTCCAGGAAACGGATCTTGGAGATGGTGACTTCGGGAAACTCGTCGCGCAACGCGTTCAGCACGGCGCCGATGCTCATCGGACCACCGTCCGCGGCTGCGGCGCCGTGTCCGGCGCCGCCCCTCGGTGTTCGAAGCATGGACCTTCCCTGGGGGATCCCCCGGGCCGAGCCCGGGGGCGGGTCAGTAGCCCTGCTGGCTCGCGTAGAAGACCAGCCGGTACTTTCCGATCTGCACCTCGTCGCCGTTGGACAGAGCGACCTCGTCGATCCGCTCGCGGTTGACGTAGGTGCCGTTCAGACTGCCGACGTCCGCAACCCTGAACGTGCCGTCGGGGTTGCGCCGGAACTCCACGTGCCGACGCGAGACCGTCACGTCGTCCAGGAAGATGTCGCTCTGCGGGTGACGTCCGGCCGTGGTCAGATCGCCGTCCAGCAGGAAACGGCTGCCCGAGTTCGGGCCCCGTCGTACCACCAGCAGGGCGGACCCCAGCGGCAGCGCGTCGACCGCGGCCTGGGCCTCGGGAGACAGCGCCGGCAACTGCGTCTGGCCGGTGACCTCCGCGTCGTAGGCCTCCAGGCCGGAAATGGAGATCGTGGAGGTCGTCTCCGACGCACGCTCGGGCGTCAGCCCGGGACGCAGCGGCGCACCGCAGTTGGAGCAGAAGCGGCTGTTCTCCGCGTTGCGGTTACCGCACCTCGTACACACCAGGGCCGACATAGGGGAAAACCCTCCACCCGCACTCGAGGCTGACGGTTGGCCGAAACCTATGCCGCCGGACTGGGCAGGGTCAACAGACGCCGCGCCCTGACCTCCGGAAATGTCGCCGCCCGGACCACCCACCTGGTCCCGGAACAGCGGCCGCTGACCTTCTGCGTCAGGCTGTGCGCGATGACGAGCGGTCGCGTTGTCGCTGCCCTCTCGTGCGCTCTTGCCGAACAACTTCGCAAACAACTTCACGGGCGATTCCCCTTGACCGAAACAGACCCGCCCGTGGGGCAGGACGAACCCTGACTGATGACACCGGTCGACCCGGACACCTTCACAACGTCCGTGCCCACCAGACAGTTTCCACCACGCACCACCCGATCGGTGCGTCGACCCCCCGCAACCTCATGCCCCTGCCGGACACCCCCCAAGCGCCCCCGGCTCACCGGCCCGACGACCGAGCGTAGTCAGGCCGCTTCGCCGCTCGCAAGGCGTCCACGACGATCTTGCCGGACCGCTCGACGGTCACGGTGGCCTGCTCCTTCTCCAGAGTCTGCACCACACCTCCCGGGATGTTCAGCGCCGGCTCGAGATCCTGCGGGTTGCCGATGACCTTGAAACGATAGGGCGTGTTGATCTTGTTCCCGTCGACGCTGACGCCCTTGCCCGACTCCGTCAGGAAGGTTCCGGCCACCACCCGCACACCGTTCACCTGGATCGCCTCGGCCCCGGCCGCGCGCAGTTCCTGGATCGCGTCGAGCAACATGTCCGCCTCGACCGTCCCCTTCGTGTCCGTGATGGTCATCGTGATGCCCGGCCCCTGCGCGGCGACCGTGCCCGCCAGGATGCCGAGTTGCCTCTCCTTCTCGACCGTCTGCTTGCGGGCCTCCTCCGCCTGGTCGGAGCTGTTCTCCAACTCCTGCTGCTGCTTCTCGAGACCCTGCTTCTCGTCCTCAAGACGCTGACTGCGGTCGTCGAGTTCATCGAGGATGCGCACAAGATCTTCCTGCCGCGCGCCCCGCAGGGCGTTCCCGCTGTCGCTGTTGGACGCGACCTGGACGGCCAGACCGAATCCGAGTCCGAACAGCAGCAGGGCGACGATCAGTTGAGCCCGAGTGACCCGCGGCGGCCAGAGCCCCTGGACCAACCGCTGCCGACCGGTCTCCGCGGGCGCGGCCGACTCCCCGGCCGGCCCCCTGGTCGGCTCGTCGGCGGACGCGGCCGTCGCGACCTCGTCAGGCAGCTCCTTGCGCAGCCGGTACGCGGGCGTCTCGTCGTTCTCGTCCTCGTTGCTCATGTCGTCACGCCCGGAACACGTGGCGGCGGATCGCCGCGGCATTGGAGAAGATCCGGATGCCGAGGACGACCACCACACCGGTGGACAGCTGCGACCCCACGCCCAACTCGTCGCCCAGGAAGACGATCAGCGCGGCCACCACCACGTTCGACAGGAACGACACCACGAACACCTTGTCGTCGAAGATGCCGTCGAGCATGGCCCGCAACCCGCCGAACACGGCGTCCAGCGCCGCTACCACGGCGATCGGCAGATACGGCACGACGGCTGCCGGAACCTCGGGCTGGACCAGCAGTCCGGCCACGACTCCCACGACGAGCCCCAGTACGGCGATCACGATGCGTCCTTCTCAGTCTTCGGCTGTGCTGTACGTACGATCACACTCGGTGCGGCCGGCAGCCGGACGTCGTCCACCACCGAGATGGCCGTCCGGATGCCGTAGTTCTCCTGCAGAGCGTTCAGATACAGCCCGTCCGCGCTGTTCTGGAACCTCGTGCTCAGGTTTTTCCCGTCCCCCACCGCCAACACCGTGTACGGCGGCACCAGCGGCTTGTTGTCGACCAGTATCGCCTCACCCGCGGCCCTGATCGCCGACAGAGCCGTCAACCGCTGCCCGTTGATCGAGACGGCCTCGGCGCCCGACGCCCACAGACCGTTGACCACCCGCTGCATGTCGCGGTCCCTGACACGGCCCGTGTCGGAGAAACCCGCGGTCTCACGCGGACCGCCGCCACCGCCCGACGTGGCCTCCTTGGCGTCGTCCACCACCAGTTTCACGCCGGGCCCGTGCACCTCGACGGCGCCCGACAGAATCCCCACCAGGTCCGCGCGCTCGCCGCCGCTCTGTTTGAGCGCTTCCCGCTGCCGACTGCTCACGTCGTCGCGCAGCTTGTCGACCGCGCTCTCCAGCTCGTCGGCCGACTCGGTCTCCCGGTCGACGCGGTCGATCAGCTCCTCGCGCTCCTTGGCGACGACCGGAGCCGCGACCCGCGCCTGCACCGCGCCGACGGTGACCACCAGGGCCGCGAGCACGAGACCCACGGCCAGAAACAGCTTCGCCCGCGCCGTCCTGGGCAGGCCCCCCGCGCCATCGGCCTGCTTACGCGCGGCCGCCTCGGCGTATCCGTCGTCGAGGCTGTGATCCATGACGTTGGTGAGCAGCGACATGGACGCGTCCGGGCGCGACACGCGCGCGGGTGTGCTCCGAACGGGGGGCGGCTGCGGCATGCCGCACATCGTCGCACGTCGCGTCCAGTACCTCCGAACGGCCCCACCGACGTGCCGGACGGGCCCCTGGGGGACACTCGTCCGGCACGCGCGTGTGCGGGCGGTTCAGCGGCCGGCGCTGTCCACGACCGCCGCCCACTCGTCCAGCAGGGCCTGCGCCGACGCGTCGTCCGGGCCCTCGGCCCACAGATGGGTGACGGCCTCGGCCGGGTCGGGCAGCACCATCACCCAGCGCCCGTCGGTCTCCACCACCCGCACCCCGTCAGTGGTGTCCACGAAGCGATCTCCGGCCGCTTCGACGACCCGCCGCATCACGAGGCCCTTGACGGCCCACGGGGTCGCCAGATCCCGCTTCAGGACGTGCGCCCGCGGAATGCGCGCGTCGATCTGGCTGAGGGTGAGCTGCGTCCGGGCCACCAGACCGATCAGCCGCACGAAGGCCGCGGTGCCGTCGAAGACACTGCTGAACTCCGGGACGATGAACCCGCCCTTGCCGTCGCCGCCGAAGATGGTCGTCTCGTCCCGCCCGACCCGCGTGAGGTCGTCGGGCGAGGTCGTCGTCCACTCGACCTGCGTGCCGTGATAGGCCGCGACCTGCTCGGCGATGCGCGTCGTCGTCACCGGCAGGGCCACCCGCCCGCTACGGCGCTCGGCGGCCACCAGGTCGAGCAGCACGAGCAGCGCGCGGTCGTCCTCGATGATCCGCCCCTTCTCGTCGACGAGCGAGAGCCGCTCGCCCACCGGGTCGAAGCGCACACCGAACGCGGCACGGGAAGACGCCACGATCTCCCCGAGCCGTACCAGCCCGGACCGCCGCTGATCGCCGGTCTCCGTCGGCCGCGCCTCGTTCAGACCGGGGTTGATCGTCAGCGAGTCCACCCCGAGCTTCCCGAGGAGACTCGGCAGCAGCAAGCCGGCGCTGCCGTTCGAGGCGTCCACGACGACCTTCAGGCCGGACTCGGCGACGCCGGTCGTGTCAACGTTCCGCAGCAGCGACCCGGTGTACGAGTCGAAGACGCTGGCCGGGAAGTGCAGATCCCCGATCTCTCCCGGGAAGGCCCGCCGGTACTCCTGCCGCGCGAACACCCGGTCCAGCTTGCGCTGACTGCCCTGTGACAGGTCGGCGCCCTGACCGTCGAAGAACATGATGTCGACGGAGTCCGGCACCCCGGGCGAGGTCCTGATCATGATCCCGCCCGCGCTCCCGCGCGCGGTCTGCTGCCGCGCCACCGGCAGCGGCACGTTCTCCAGGTCCCGTACGTCGATGGCGCTGGCCTGGAGCGCCGAGATGACGGCCCGCTTGAGCGCACGCGCACCACGGGAGTGGTCACGGGCCGTGGTGACCGTGGACCCCTTCTTCAGCGTCGTGGCGTACGCGCCGGCGAGACGCACGGCCAGTTCCGGCGTGATCTCGACGTTCAGGATGCCGGACACCCCGCGAGCGCCGAAGAGGTGAGCCTGTCCCCGCGACTCCCAGATCACCGAGGTGTTGACGAACGCACCGGCTTCGATGGTCTTGAAGGGATAGACCCGCACATTGCCCTGCACGATCGATTCTTCACCGATCAGGCATTCGTCGCCGATGACGGCGCCGTCCTCGATCCGGGCGGCCCGCATGATGTCGGTGTTCTTGCCGACGACACAGCCGCGCAGATTGCTGTGCTGTCCGACGTACACGTTGTCGTGCACGACGGCCTTGTGCAGGAAGGCCCCGCTCTTGACGACGACATTGGATCCGATGACCGTGTGCTCACGGATCTCCGCGCCGGCCTCGACCTTCGCGTAGTCGCCGATGTACAGCGGTCCCCGCAGCTCGGCGTCCGGGTGCACCTCGGCGCCTTCGGCGACCCACACGCCCGGCGAGATCTCGAACCCGTCGATCTCGACGTCGACCTTGCCTTCGAGCACGTCGGCCTGCGCCTTGACGTAGCTCTCGTGCGTGCCCACGTCCTCCCAGTAGCCCTCGGCGATGAAGCCGTAGACCGGCTTGCCCTCCTTCATCAGCTGCGGGAAGACGTCACCGGACCAGTCGACGGGCACGTCGGCCTCGACATAGTCGAAGACCTCGGGCTCCATGACGTAGATGCCGGTGTTCACGGTGTCCGAGAACACCTGGCCCCAGGTCGGCTTCTCGAGGAAGCGCTCGACCTTGCCCTCTTCGTCGACGATGGTGATGCCGAATTCCAGCGGGTTCGGCACCCTCGTCAGGCAGACGGTGACCAGCGCACCCTTTTCCTTGTGGAAGTTGATGAGCTCCGTGAGGTCGAAGTCGGTCAGGGCATCGCCGGAGATGACGAGGAAGGCGTCGTCCTTCAACGCCTCCTCTGCGTTCTTGACGCTTCCCGCGGTACCGAGTGGCTTCTCCTCGTTGGCATAGCTGAGCTCCATTCCGAGCTCTTCGCCGTCACCGAAGTAGTTCTTGACCAGCGATGCCAGGAACTGAACAGTTACGACGGTCTCATTGAGCCCATGCCTTTTGAGCAGCCTCAGAACGTGCTCCATGATCGGCCGGTTGGCCACCGGCAGGAGCGGCTTGGGCATGCTCGAGGTCATAGGGCGAAGGCGCGTGCCTTCGCCTCCGGCCATCACGACGGCCTTCATGTCGGAAGCGTCCTCCTAAAGAGACGACGGTCTAGCCGACTTCACCCGTCCAGATTGTCCCGCAGATTCACGCCGCAGGCCATTGAGCCACTGTGCTGCCAATCGGCGAGGTCAGTCGGCCACAGCGTCCGCACGAACGAGGCGGCGGACCTGTACCACGTACAGGACTCCTGCCCACCAGTACAGGGTTGTACCCCATCCTGCGAACGCCCATCCGAAAATAGCAGCCAGTGACGCCAACCACCCACTTCCGTCACTGAGCAGGAGCAGCGGGAAGGCGTACATCAGGTTGAAGGTCGCGGCCTTCCCGAGGAAGTTCACCTGCGGCGGCGGATAGCCGTGCCGCCTGAGGATGCCCACCATCACCAGCAGAACCAGCTCCCGCGCAAGAAGTACCGCCGTCAACCACAGAGGGAGGATCTCCCGCCAGGTGAGGCCGACGAGTGTCGAGAGAATGTAGAGCCGGTCCGCGGCCGGATCGAGGAGCCGGCCGAGACTGCTGATCTGGTTCCAGCGTCGCGCGAGCTTCCCGTCCAGATAGTCGCTGACGCCGCTGAAAGCCAGCACCAGAAGGGCCCAGCCGTCGCTCTGCGGTCCTCCGAACTCGGGCCGGAGGATCAGCCACAGAAACACGGGCACGCCGACCAGACGCGCCATGCTGAGGATGTTCGGGATGGTGAGCACCCGGTCTGTCTGAACGCGGGTCTCCTGGACCTCCACCCGGCGGCCTCCAGTAGGAAATGAGTCAACGATTCCCCCTGACCCTACCCCAACGCAAAAAAGCTCTGGCTCTCGGGCTGTATGCCCAAGAGCCAGAGCTCTGAAAGGAGTTCGGCGGTGTCCTACTCTCCCACAGGGTCCCCCCTGCAGTACCATCGGCGCTGTAAGGCTTAGCTTCCGGGTTCGGAATGTAACCGGGCGTTTCCCTCACGCTATGACCACCGAAACACTATGAAACTGTTTCAGCCGCACCATGCCGTGACCATGGCATGGGGCCGTTCGTGGTTTCAGAACCAACACAGTGGACGCGAGCAACTGAGGACAAGCCCTCGGCCTATTAGTACCAGTCAGCTTCACCCATTACTGGGC
>NZ_JBHVYK010000018.1:94943-104386 GCF_042880855.1 Streptomyces sp. NPDC058291 | reverse complement strand
CCGCCGGCCCTGGCCCGGGCCCGGGCGGTCCCGCGCGGCGGTCTCTCAGGCGCTGCCCGGCCGTCCGACGGTCGCCGTGCTGGTGACGGCGGCCGGCTGAGCGAGGCCGGCCCGGCGCCGTCGGCCTCGGCTTCCGCTTCGGTGTCGGGTCACTCGCCGACGCCGGCCATGTCCCGCAGCCGGCGCGCCTGCGCTGCGCGCTCGGCGGCGCGCTGTTCGTCGTAGGTGCGGTCGCCGGCGCCGCGCAGCAGCGCCTTGGTCTCGATGACGGCCTCGCGGGGCGCGGCCAGGATCGCCGAGGCCAGGTCGTGGACGCGGGCGTCGAGGTCGGCGGCGGGTACGGCGAGGTTGGCGAGCCCGGTGCTCACCGCTTCCTCGGCGTGCACGAACCGGCCGGTGAGGCAGATCTCGACCGCGCGGCCGTACCCGACCAGGGAGACGAGGGGGTGGGTGCCCGTCAGGTCCGGCACCAGGCCGAGGCTGGTCTCGCGCATGGCGAACTGCACGTCGTCGGCGACGACGCGCAGGTCACAGGCGAGGGCCAGCTGGAAGCCCGCACCGATGGCGTGGCCCTGCACGGCGGCGATGGACACGACGTCGTTGCGTCGCCACCAGGTGAAGCCCTCCTGGAACCCGGCGATGGCGTCGTCGAGTTCGGTGTCGCCGCTGCGGGCGAGATCGAGGAAGGACGGTTCGCCCTCGATCCCCTCGGGCGTGAACATCTGCCGGTCGAGCCCGGCGGAGAAGGACTTGCCCTCGCCGCGCAGCACGACCACGCGGACGGAGCCCGGCACCAGCCGCCCGGCCTCGGCGAGGGCCCGCCACATGGCCGGGCTCTGCGCGTTGCGCTTGGCCGGGTTGGCCAGCGTCACCGTGGCGAGCGCGTCGTCGACGGTGAGCCGTACGCCGTCCTTGTCGAGCAGGGGAACGAGTTCCTGGTCGGGCGTGGCCATGGGGCGCCTCCGGTGGGTGCGGTCAGCTAGCGGTCAGCTAAGTGACTGCACAGTAACCACCCGGCCGGTCGGATCACCGACCGGGTGGCCACCGTCGAAGCCGATGGGCCGCCCGGAGGTCAGGACGAGGCGGCCTTCTTGCCTCGGGTCGCCCCGCCACGCCCACGGAGCGTGACGCCCGACTCGCTGAGCATCCGGTGCACGAAGCCATACGAGCGGCCGGTCTCCTCGGCCAGTGCCCGGATGCTCGCACCGGAGTCGTACTTCTTCTTCAGGTCTGCCGCGAGCTTGTCGCGCGCGGCGCCGGTCACCCGGCTGCCCTTCTTCAGAGTCTCGGCCACCCGTGCCTCCTCATGGGAAGTGCGCTCTGGTCTCCTCATGATCACCCCTCCGGGGCGTGATGGCCACCCATTCGGCAAGGTCCGTGCGAGACGGTTTTGACGACAGGAGCGCGTCCCCACAAGCGGAGTGGACGATTCCATGTGTACGCGTTCGTACCGCCGAACGGGTTCTTCCGAGAAGTGCCAGGTCAGAGACGCGAGACGGCCGACCCCTTGTCGACAAAGGGATCGGCCGCGAAATCGATGTAGGACACACCTCGATACGAGGAGATCTCACACAGATGATGGATCACCGATGGGCCGAATGATCCATCGGCGATGATCAAGCCAGGGCGACGAGATCCGCGTAGTCGGCGCCCCACAGGTCCTCGACGCCGTCGGGCAGCAGGATGATGCGCTCCGGCTGCAGCGCCTCCACCGCGCCCTCGTCGTGGGTGACGAGGACGACCGCGCCCTTGTAGGTGCGCAGCGCGCCGAGGATCTCCTCGCGGCTGGCCGGGTCGAGGTTGTTGGTGGGCTCGTCGAGGAGCAGCACGTTGGCCGAGGAGACCACGAGGGTGGCCAGGGCCAGCCGGGTCTTCTCGCCGCCGGAGAGCACACCGGCGGGCTTGTCCACGTCGTCCCCGGAGAACAGGAACGAGCCGAGCGTCTTGCGGACCTCGACCAGATCCAGGTCGGGGGCGGCGGACCGCATGTTCTCCAGGACCGTGCGCTCCGGGTCCAGGGTCTCGTGCTCCTGCGCGTAGTAGCCGAGCTTGAGGCCGTGGCCCTCGATGACCTCGCCGGTGTCGGGCTTCTCCGCGCCGCCGAGCAACCGCAGCAGGGTGGTCTTGCCCGCACCGTTCAGGCCGAGGATGACGACCCGCGAACCCTTGTCGATGGCCAGGTCGACGTCGGTGAAGATCTCCAGCGAGCCGTAGGACTTCGACAGGCCCTCGGCCATCAGGGGCGTCTTGCCGCAGGGCGCGGGCTCGGGGAAGCGGAGCTTGGCGACCTTGTCGGACTGGCGGACCGCCTCCAGTCCGGACAGCAGCTTGTCGGCGCGGCGGGCCATGTTCTGCGCGGCGACCGTCTTGGTGGCCTTGGCGCGCATCTTGTCGGCCTGCGAGTGCAGCGCGGCGGCCTTCTTCTCGGCGTTCTGCCGCTCCCGCTTGCGGCGCTTCTCGTCGGACTCGCGCTGCTGCTGGTAGAGCCGCCAGCCCATGTTGTAGACGTCGATCTGGGAGCGGTTGGCGTCCAGGTAGAACACCTTGTTGACAACCGTCTCGACCAGGTCGACGTCGTGGCTGATGACGATGAAGCCGCCGCGGTAGGTCTTGAGGTAGTCGCGCAGCCAGACGATGGAGTCGGCGTCGAGGTGGTTGGTCGGCTCGTCGAGGAGCAGGGTGTCAGCGTCGGAGAAGAGGATGCGGGCCAGTTCCACGCGGCGGCGCTGACCGCCGGAGAGCGTGTGCAGGGGCTGGCCCAGCACGCGGTCGGGCAGGTTGAGCGCGGCGGCGATGGTGGCTGCCTCGGCCTCGGCGGAGTAACCGCCCTTGGTGAGGAACTCCGTCTCCTGGCGCTCGTACTGGCGCATCGCCTTGTCGCGGGTGGCGCCCGCGCCGTTGGCGATCCGCTGCTCGTTCTCCCGCATCTTGCGGATCAGGACGTCCAGGCCGCGCGCGGAGAGGATGCGGTCGCGGGCCAGGACGTCGAGGTCGCCGGTGCGGGGGTCCTGCGGGAGGTAGCCGACCTCGCCGGAGCGGGTGACCTGGCCGGCGGCCGGGATGCCCTCACCGGCCAGGACCTTGGTCAGGGTGGTCTTGCCGGCGCCGTTGCGCCCGACCAGACCGATGCGGTCGCCCTTGGCCACTCGGAAGGAGGCGTTCTCGATGAGGATGCGGGCACCGGCGCGCAGCTCGATGCCGGAGGCGGAGATCACGGACAGACTCCAGTGCGGGGTCGTTGGCGGGATGGGCGGCTGAGGACGTTCCCGCCGTCTAGTGCGCGAGGAGAATGGCCATGACGCCAGTCTAACGGGACCGTGCAAGCACTTTTTCTGGGTCCAGGCGTTCGATCTCGCCGCGTCCTTCGCCGCGTCACCGGGTCGCCGCACTCCCCCGCCTCGGCCGAGTCCTCGTCCGGGGGCGTTGTCGGTGCCGGGTGCCACACTGGGGGGCGGGTCAGGAAAGCGGCAGGGATCACAAGGGAGTGATCGGCATGGCAGGCACGAACGGCGGGCGCCCCACCCTCTTCCCGACGCTGTTGTACACGGACGCGAAAGCGGCGATCCGCCAGCTCACCGAGGCCCTGGGCTTCATGGAGCTGTCCGTGTACGAGGGCGAGGACGGCTCGGTCATGCACGCCGAGCTGGTGCAGGGCAACGGCGCGGTGATGCTGGGCTCCAAGGGCCGCGGCGGCGTCTTCGACACGGCGATGAAGGGCGCGGGCCCGGCCGGCGTGTACGTCGTCGTGGACGACGTCGACGCGCATCACCGGCGGGCCGTGGAACACGGCGCGGAGATCCTGATGCCTCCGACGGACCAGGAGTACGGCTCCCGGGACTACATGGCCCGCGATCTGGAGGGCAACCTCTGGAGCTTCGGCACGTACGCGCCGGAGATACCGAGCTGACGGACCCTCGGCGACGGCCCGGCCCGTGCCCGGGGCGCCCGGCGGATGCGGCCCTGCGGGTCCGTATCCTCGTGCGGCCGCCCCGGCGGCCGGTCGGTCAGCTGCCTCCGGTGTGCACCTGGAAGGCGGCCCGGCGCACGGCCTTGGCGAGGGCCGGGTCGGGGTGGGCGGCGGCCAGCGCCACCAGCACCTGCACGGTGCGCGGATGCCCCACGGCCCGCACCTCGGTCAGCAGGGCCGGCACGGTCGGCTGCAGCGCGGACTCCAGGTGGCGGACGAGCATCGGCGCCTCGCCGTGGTCGGCGACGGCCGCGGCGGTGTCGACCCACAGCCAGGTGGCCTCCTCCCGGGTGAGCACCTCGTGGGCGTCCTCGGGGTCCACGCCGTCGTGCTCGGCGAGCCACAGCAGGGCGTACGGCCGCAGGGCCGGCTCGTCCACGACCGCGCGGACGACGGGCTCGGCCGGAGCGCCCACCACGCGCAGCGCCTCGAAGGCGAGGCCGCGCAGCAGGGCGTCGTCGCCGCGGGCGGCCAGCAGCAGTTCGTGGACGGCGCTGCCGACGGTGCGGGCGGCGAGCCAGGCGCGGTACTCGGCGCGGGCCGCGTTGGGGCGCAGCTGGGCGCAGCCGCGGAGCATGGCCTCGGCCGACTGCTCGATGTTCCCGGCGGGGCTCTGCGCGGCGACGCAGATCTGCTCCAGCTTGACCCAGACCGCCCAGTTGCCCAGCGGGGTGAGGGTGGCCTGTGCGTCGTCGCAGGTGAGGGCGCCCACGGAGGCGAGGGCGTGCAGGGCCCAGTCGAGGAGGGGGGCGAGTTCGGCGTCCTGGGCCGGCTCGGCCGGCTCGACGTCGGCGGGGGTGACCGGGGCGAGCGGGGTCGCGGGCTCGGAACCCGCGCTGTAGGGGACCTCGCAGCGCTCGGTGCGCAGTTCGGTGACGCGCTGGCGCAGCAGGTCCAGCAACTGCTCGACGGGGACGGGCCCGGCGGACAGTTGGAGGAAGGAGAGCACCTGGGGCATGGCCGAGACGACCTCGGCGACCGCTCCGGGCTCCTGGTCCCCGGGTTCGGGGGAAGAGAGCGACCAGGCGTCGAAGAGGGCGACCCAGCCGCGCAGGACGGCGCTGTCGTCGCGGTCCCAGGCGCGCAGCCGCCAGCCGGGGCGGGCGCTGTCGCCGTGCACCTCGACGAGACCGGCGAGCCGGGCGGTGTCCCAGTCGGCGCGGATCCGCTCGATGGTCAGCCCCAGGTCACTGGCGGCCCGTTCCGCGGTCGCCTCGGAGAGCGTGGCCTTGCCGTCGGTGGTCGCGGCGTCTCGGCCGGGGCCGAGGGCGTTGTCGGCCCAGCGGGCGACGCGGGCCGCGGCGGCCAGTCCGGAGCGCGCCATTCTGGCCAGCTCCGCCGGGGCCGGGGTGCCCTCCGGCGGGCGGGGTGCGGGGCGGCGCGGGCGCCGCTCGTTCACAGCTGAGGGGGCGGCGGCCAGGGGTCGCGGGCGGACGAGTCGAAGCCTGGAGTCGCGCGGGATACGGGACGTCACGGGTGCAGTCTTCCGGTTGACGGTCCGAAAACCCAAACGGAATGCCCCGCCGGGCCGGGGGGCCGGCCGGCGGGCGGGGTGGCGGGAGGGGGGAGACGGCGCCTTCAGGCCAGTGGTACGGCCTTAAACGGAACCCCGGCGGCCGCTCGGGGCGGCGCCCAGGGGCGGGCGGGCGGTCGGACCGGGCCGGCGGGCCGCCGGGCGGGGCGGTCACATCAGGGGAGTCAGGAAGCGGCGCAGCGCCTCCTCGTAGGCGGCGGGGTCGGCGTTCCACATGGCGCCGTGCGGGGCCCGCGCCACGGTGTGCAGGGTGACCAGGTCGGGGCGGCGGGCGGCGAGGCGGCGGGAGGCGTCCCAGGGGGCGACGACGTCGTCGGGCCCGTGCACGATCAGCGTCGGGACCCGCAGCCGGTCCGGGGCGGCGGCCGTGTCCGCGTGGTCACCGGCGCCGCCGTGCAGCCCGGTGCGGCCCTCGGCGGCGCGGACGGCGAGCGGCAGCAGCGCTCCGGGGGTGTGGCGGGCGGCGGCGAGGGCGCGCAGCGTCCTGCGCCAGTCGAGGACCGGGGAGTCCAGGACGAGCCCCGAGACGAGGTCGCGCAGGCCCGAGTCGGCGGCGGCGCGCAGCGCCATGGTGGCGCCGGTGGACCAGCCGAGCAGGACGACGCGTTCGGCGCCGTAGCGCACGGCGTACCGCATCGCCGCGTCCACGTCCCGCCACTCGGTCGCGCCGAGGTGGTTCAGGCCGTCCGGCGAGCGGGGGGCGCCGAGGTCGCCGCGATAGGCGAGGGCGAGCACGGGGAAGCGGCGGCTGTGCAGGAAGCCCAGGACGTTCAGGGCGTGCTCCCTGGTGGCGCCCAGTCCGTGCACGGCGATCACCCAGGTGCGGCGGGCGCCGGGCACGAACCAGGCGGGCAGGTCGCCCAGTTCGCCGGGGACGTCGACGTCGGCGTGGTCCAGGCCGAGGGCGCTGCCGGGGTTGCCGACGTACAGGTTCGGGGTCAGCCAGACCGCGTCCCCCGGGTTCAGGGAGCCGTGGGTGACGCGTTCCAGACGGCGCACCACGGTGTCGACGGGGTGCGGGACCGTGGGCAGGACGGGGCCGACGACCGCGTGGGAGCCGTCGCCCGACAGCCCGTAGGAGCCGGGGCGCAGGGCGGCGAGATCGCGGCTGACGGTGATCCGGCCGGCGGCCGTGCCGTGCACGGTGAGCCGGGGTTCGGTGGGCAGGGGCCGGCCGGGCGGCGCCTTCAGCGCGGCGTCGCTGGCGAGGCGGCCGACGGCGATACTCGCGGCGCCGGCGGCCAGGGCTGCGGTGACGGCCGCGGCCGTCGCTGTGACTGTGCGCACCCGACCAGTGTCCAGGCCGACCCGCGTCGCGGCCAGTGGTGCGTCCGCCCGGGGTGAGCACGGCCGCCGGTTCCGCACCCCGCACCCGGCACCCGGCACCCGGCACCCGGCACCCCGTCAGGTTCGCTGGCCGTACCCGCGCAGCCGCTCCGCCGCCTGTGCCGCCTGTTCTTCGGTCAGCAGGGCGGGGGTGCGGCCGGGGACCGACGAGGCCGTCAGCCACAGCCGGCACATCCACTCCAGCTGGGCCATGCGGTCGTAGGCCTGGTCGAGGGTGGCGCCGTAGGTGAGGGCGCCGTGGTTCTGCAGCAGGCAGCCGGTGCGGCCGGCGAGCGCCCGGAGCATGTTCGCGGCCAGCTCCTCGGTGCCGTACGTCGCGTACTCGGCGACCCGGACGGGGCCGCCGAGCGCGCCCGCCATGTAGTGGACGAGGGGGAGTTCCGGCAGGAGGATCGAGACGGCCGTGGCGTGCACGGCGTGGGTGTGGACGACCGCGCCGGCGTCGGTGGTGCGGTGGACGGCGAGGTGCATGGGCACTTCGCTCGTCGGGACCAGGTCGCCGAGGACCTGCCGGCCGGCGAGGTCGACGCCGGTGACGTCGTCGGCGGTGAGCCGGTCGTAGGGCACCCCCGACGGGGTGACCAGCACGGTGTCGCCGACGCGCACGGAGACGTTTCCGGAGGTGCCGACGACGAGTCCGTCGCTCACCGTGCGGCGGGCCGTCGCCACCAGCGCCTCCCAGGCCCGCGCCTCCTCGGCCGACGCGGCCCTTCCCCCTCGCTCCACCGCGCCCTGCCCGCCGTCCCCGGGACCCCGGGCGTCCCTCTGCTCGCGTCGCTGCTCGGTCATGCCGCGATCCTGCCAGGACGCCGCCGCGGCGGCGGCGCGTTGCGGGCGTGCTCGGCGAAAGGCACCTCCGCCTTCCCGCAAGGACACCGCGACGCCCGTCCCAGTTCATCTTCCGTTCACCCGGATTGCCTACGGTCGACACACCAATGACTTCGAACGATTGCCTGGGTAAATGGAAAACTTCTCGCTGATCCTCGCGATTGTGGTCATCACCGCACTCGCGTTCGATTTCACGAACGGTTTTCACGACACCGCCAACGCGATGGCCACGACCATCTCGACCGGTGCGCTCAAGCCCAAGGTCGCGGTGGCGATGTCCGCCGTGCTGAACCTTGTGGGCGCCTTTCTCTCGGTGGAGGTCGCCAACACGATCTCCAAGGGTCTCGTCGACGAGACCGGCATCCGTCCCGAGGTCATCTTCGCCGCGCTGGTCGGCGCGATCCTCTGGAACCTGCTGACCTGGCTGGTGGGCCTGCCCTCCAGCTCCTCCCACGCCCTGATGGGCGGTCTGATCGGCGCCACCATCGCCTCGGCCGGAACGGGCGCGGTGCACGGTGACGTGCTGGTCACCAAGGTCCTGCTCCCGGCGATCGCGGCGCCGATCGTGGCGGGCGTCGCCGCGATGCTCGCGACCCGGCTCTCGTACACCCTGGGCAGGAAGGCCGACGGCAAGGCCGCTGCGAAGGGCTACCGCACCGGTCAGATCGCCTCGGCCGGCCTGGTCTCCCTCGCGCACGGCACCAACGACGCCCAGAAGACGATGGGCATCATCACCCTCGCCCTGGTCGCCGGCGGGGCCGTGGCCCCCGACTCCGACCCGCCCACCTGGGTCATCCTCTCCGCGGGCATGGCCATCGCGCTCGGCACCTACCTCGGCGGCTGGCGCATCATCCGCACCATGGGCAAGGGCCTGACCGACCTCCAGCCGCAGCAGGGCTTCGCCGCCCAGACCAGCGCGGCCACCGTCATCCTGGCCTCCTCCCACCTCGGCTTCTCCCTCTCCACCACCCACTCGGTCTCCGGTTCGGTGATGGGCGCGGGGCTGGGCCGCAAGGGCGGCGTGGTCCGCTGGTCGACGGCGACCCGCATGTTCGTGGCCTGGGGCCTGACACTGCCGGCGGCGGCCCTGGTGGGCGCGCTCGCCGAGTCGGTGACCGCTCTGGGCGACTGGGGCACCGGCCTGGTCGTCGCCTTCCTGATCGCCTCCAGCGCGGCCATCTGGAAGATCTCCCGGCGCGAGGTCGTCGACGCCTCGAACGTCAACGAGCAGGAGGAGCCGGCGGGCGTCGTCACGACGGCGATCGCGGCCGTGATCCCGCCTCCGGCGGGCCAGATCGCCGACGATCTGACGGCGACCATCCCCTCCCCGGCCCCCGAGCCGGTGGTCCCCGCCGCTCCGCCGGCCGCGGCCGTCTGAACCGGCGCGTCCGGTACGAAGGAAGAGAAGCATCATGAAGATCGACTGGGCAGCCCTGGGCTCCGTTTTCGGCGTCAGCCTCGTGGTCACCGTGGGCCTCGTGGCCCTGTTCACCCTCGGCGTCATGGGCCTGTCGCGCCAGGAACGCGCCACGGCGCAGGGCGGTTCGGCCACGCTCGCCGTGACGGGCGCCTACACCTGCTTCGCGGCCTGCGCGGCGGCGGTGGCGTACGGGATCTCCCTGATCGTGGCCTGACGGGCCATCGGGACAGCTCCGGGGTGGGGGGGGGGGGGCCCCCCCCCCCCCCCCCCCGGGGGTCGGCGGGGAAAGCCCCCCCGGGGGGGTGTGGGAACACACCCCCCCCCCCGAAAACAAAAAATTTAGGGCC
>NZ_JBHVYK010000018.1:55959-94933 GCF_042880855.1 Streptomyces sp. NPDC058291 | reverse complement strand
GGGCGGGGGTGGGTTAGGGTATCTCCGTTATGGTGGCCTCCGGGGCATTGGGCACCGCGGGGGGGTGGGGGCGGGGTCACCGCCCCCCACCCCTTCGCGTGTGACGGCGGCGATCGCCCGCGTGTGGGGTTCTGCACACTCTCCCCGCGCAGGTCAACAGCAAGTTGACGGCCCTTCCGGGCCCGTGGTGGACTGCCCGGGCCATGTACGGCGGCAGAAGAGGAAGCCGGTGTGAATCCGGCGCGGTCCCGCCACTGTCACCGGGGTAGACACCCCCCGGGAGCCAGGAACTCTCGCCGCGGTCTCGTCGAACCAGGGCGTGGACACCCTGAGTGAGGACACAGAGCCATGTTCGGCTGCCCATCGAGCGCCTCGCGCGTCACCCTCAGGCCGTCGCCCACCCGCACGGCCGGCTGAGCCGATGGGTGCCGATCGCGTTCACGCGTACGGCGCCGCCGCCGGCCTCCTCGGCGACCTGCTCCTCGGCGATCCCCGCCGGGGGCATCCGGTCGCCGCGTTCGGGCGGGCCGCGGGCGCCGTGGAGCGGCTGCTGTGGCGGGACCACCGGGGGTGGGGCGCCCTGCACACCGTGGTGTGCGCGGGCGGCGCCGTCGCCGTGGCAGCCGTCGCCGCGCGGGCCGTGCGCGGGCGTCCCGCCGCCTCCGTCGCGCTGACCGGCGCCGCCACCTGGGCCGTCGTCGGGGGCACCTCCCTGGTGCGCGAGGCCCGGGGCATCGGACGGGCCCTGGAGGCGGGGGACGTCGAGACCGCCCGGGAACGGCTGCCGCGGCTGTGCGGGCGGGACCCGCAGGCCCTGGACGCCGACGGGATCGCCCGGGCCGTCGTGGAGTCCGTCGCCGAGAACACCTCCGACGCCGTCGTGGGCGCGCTGGTGTGGGGCGCGGTGGGCGGTGTGCCGGGGCTGGTCGGGTTCCGGGCCGTCAACACGCTCGACGCCATGGTCGGGCACCGCTCGCCGCGCCATCTGCGCTACGGGTGGGCCTCGGCCCGGCTCGACGACGTCGCCGGCTGGCCGGGGGCCCGGCTGACCGCCGTGCTCGCCGCCGCCGCCGGAGACGATCCCCGGGGCGCGGTGCGGGCCTGGCGCGCCGACGCGGGCAGACACCCCAGCCCCAACGCCGGGCCCGTGGAAGCGTCGTTCGCGGGCGCTCTCGGCGTGCGGCTGGGCGGAACCCTGTCCTACGGCGGCCGGGTGGAGCACCGGCCCGTGCTCAACGGGGCGGCCGGGCGGCCCGTCGTCGCCCGGGACATCGAACGCGCCGCGCGGCTCTCCCGCCGCGTCGGGCTGCTCGCGCTCGGCGTGACCGTCGCCGCGCGCTTCGTCGCGACAAAGGCGCTCGACGCGCGGAAGGGGCGTACGTCATGAGCGGGGGTCTCCTGGTGGCCGGCACCACCTCCGACGCCGGCAAGAGCGTCGTGACGGCCGGGATCTGCCGGTGGCTGGTGCGGCAGGGGGTGAGAGTCGCGCCGTTCAAGGCGCAGAACATGTCCCTGAACTCGTTCGTCACGCGGGAGGGCGCGGAGATCGGACGGGCGCAGGCCATGCAGGCGCAGGCCTGCCGCGTCGAGCCGACGGCGCTGATGAACCCGGTGCTGCTCAAGCCCGGCGGGGAGCGGAGCAGTCAGGTGGTGCTGCTGGGGAAGCCGGTGGGCGAGATGAGCGCCCGCGGTTACCACGGCGGGCGGCAGCACCAGCTCCTCGGGACCGTTCTCGACTGTCTCGCCGAGTTGCGGGGCACGTATGACGCGGTGATCTGTGAGGGGGCGGGCAGTCCCGCCGAGATCAATCTGCGGCGGACGGACATCGTCAACATGGGGATCGCCCGCAACGCCGGGCTGCCCGTGCTGATCGTGGGCGACATCGACCGCGGCGGCGTCTTCGCCTCGTTCTTCGGGACCGTCGCGCTCCTGTCCCCCGAGGACCAGGCGCTGATCGCCGGGTTCCTCGTCAACAAGTTCCGCGGCGACGTCTCCCTGCTGGAGCCGGGCCTGGACATGCTGCACGGGCTCACCGGGCGGCACACGTACGGCGTCCTGCCGTTCCGGCACGGGCTCGGCATCGACGAGGAGGACGGCCTGAGGGTGTCGCTGCGGGGCACCGTGCGGGAGTCGAACACCGCCCCGCCCGTCGGGGAGGACGTGCTGCGGGTCGCCGTCTGCGCGATCCCGCTCATGTCGAACTTCACGGACGTGGACGCGCTGGCCGCCGAACCCGGCGTGATCGTGCGGTTCGTGGACCGGCCCGAGGAACTGGCCGACGCCGACCTGGTGGTGATCCCGGGGACCCGGGGGACGGTGCGGGCGCTGGAGTGGCTGCGCGCACGCGGCCTGGCCGACGCCGTGCTGCGCCGGGCCGCCGAGGGAAGACCCGTCCTCGGCGTGTGCGGCGGCTTCCAGATCCTCGGCGAGCGCATCGAGGACGACGTCGAGAGCCGGCGGGGACGGGTCGACGGGCTCGGGATCCTCCCCGTCCGGGTGCGGTTCGCCCGCGAGAAGACCCTCACCCGGCCGGTGGGCCGAGCCCTCGGCGAGCGGGTCGAGGGCTACGAGATCCATCACGGCGTCGCCGACGTCACCGGGGGCGAGACGTTCCTGTCCGACGACGAGGGACGCGCCCTGGACGGCTGCCGGGTCGGACAGACCTGGGGCACGCACTGGCACGGCTCGCTGGAGTCGGACGGGTTCCGGCGGGCGTTCCTGCGCGAGGTGGCGGCCGCCGCCTGCCGCCGGTTCGTGCCGGCCCCCGACACCTCTTTCGCCGGGCTGCGCGAGGAACAGCTCGACCGGCTCGGCGACCTGATCGAACAGCACGCGGACACCGGCGCGCTCCTGCGGCTCATCGAGTCGGGCGCGCCGCAAGGACTGCCTTTCATCCCACCGGGAGCGCCCGCATGAGCACAGTGTTGTTGTTGTCGACCGCCGACACCGATCTGCTGGCGGCCCGGGCCGCCTCCGGGGTCGACTACCGGATCGGCAACCCCACCCGCGTCGACGTCACGGACGAGCTGCCCGCGCTCCTCGACGGCGCCGATCTCGCCGTCGTGCGGCTGCTCGGCGGGAAGCGCGCCTGGGAGGACGGGCTCGCCGCGCTGCGGGCGTCCGGCGTGCCGACCGTGCTGCTGGGCGGGGAGAGCGTGCCGGACGCCGAGCTGATGGCCGAGTCGACCGCCCCGGCCGGCGTGGTGGCCGAGGCGCTGCGGTATCTCGTCGAGGGCGGCCCGGCCAACCTCGCCGAGCTGGCGCGGTTCCTCTCCGACACCGTGCTGCTGACCGGCGAGGGGTTCGTCGAGCCGCAGAAGATGCCCGAATACGGCGTCCACGGCGAGCGGCCGTTCACCGAGGGGCGGCCGAGCGTCGGCGTGCTCTTCTACCGGGCGCACGAGCTGAGCGGCAACACGGCCTTCGTGGACACGCTGTGCGACGCGATCGAGGCACGCGGGGCCAACGCCCTGCCGGTGTACTGCGGTTCGCTGCGCGGGGCGGACGCCGGGCTGTACGAGATCCTCGACCGGTGCGACGTCCTGGTCGCCACCGTGCTCGCCGCGGGCGGCGCGCACGCCTCGCAGGCCTCGGCGGGCGGCGACGAGGAGGCCTGGGACGTCGGGGCGCTCGCCGAGCTCGACGTGCCCGTGCTGCAGGGGCTCTGCCTCACGTCGTCGCGTGCCGCCTGGGACGCGTCCGACGCCGCCCTGTCCCCCATGGACGCGGCGATGCAGGTCGCGATCCCCGAGTTCGACGGGCGGCTCGTCACGGTTCCCTTCTCCTTCAAGGAGCAGGGGCCCGACGACGTCCCGGTGTACGTGGCCGACCCCGAGCGGGCCGCCCGGGTCGCCGGGATCGCCGTCCGCCACGCGCGGCTGCGGCACAAGCCGAACGCCGAGAAGAAGCTCGCGCTGGTCTTCACCGCCTACCCGACCAAGCACTCGCGGGTCGGCAACGCCGTCGGCCTGGACACGCCCGCCTCCGCCGTGCGGGTGCTCGACGCGCTGCGGGACGCGGGATACCGGGTCGAGGGCCATCCCGACGACGGCGACGAGCTGATCCACCGGCTCATCAACGCCGGCGGCCACGACGTCGAATGGCTCACCGAGGAGCAGCTCGCCGCCGCGCCCGCCCGGGTGCCGCTGGCCGACTACCGGGCCTGGTTCGACAAACTCGACCCCGCGCTGCGCGACGCGATGCTGGAGGCGTGGGGCGAGCCGCCGGGCTCCCTGTACGTCGACGGGGACGACGTCGTGCTGGCCTCCCTGCAGTTCGGGAACGTCGTCGTGATGATCCAGCCGCCGCGCGGCTTCGGCGAGAACCCGATCGCGATCTACCACGACCCCGACATGCCGCCGTCGCACCACTACATGGCCGCCTACCGGTGGCTGGAGAACAGCTTCGGCGCCGACGCGATCGTGCACATGGGCAAGCACGGCACGATGGAGTGGCTGCCGGGCAAGGGGCTCGGGCTGAGCGGCGGCTGCGCGCCGGACGCCGTCCTCGGCGA
Organism: Streptomyces sp. NPDC058291; assembly: GCF_042880855.1. NCBI lineage: Bacteria > Bacillati > Actinomycetota > Actinomycetes > Kitasatosporales > Streptomycetaceae > Streptomyces > Streptomyces sp. NPDC058291. The sequence goes on along the minus strand of NZ_JBHVYK010000018.1, from coordinate 90,420 downwards.
ACTGCCGCTGATCTACCCGTTCATCGTCAACGACCCGGGCGAGGGCACCCAGGCCAAGCGGCGCGGCCACGCCACCGTCGTCGACCATCTCGTCCCGCCGATGGCGCGGGCGGACACGTACGGCGATCTGGCGAAGCTGGAGCAGCTCCTCGACGAGTACGCGCTCGTCTCGGACCTCGACCCGGCGAAGGCGCCTGCGGTGCGTGCGCAGATCTGGACGCTGGTGAAGGCGGCCGAGCTCCACCACGACCTGCACGTCGACGACCGGCCCGACGACGACGCCTTCGACGAGTTCGTCATGCACATCGACGGCTATCTGTGCGAGATCAAGGACGTGCAGATCCGCGACGGGCTGCACATCCTGGGCGGCGGACCGGTCGGCGAGCCCCGGGTGAACCTGGTGCTGGCCGTGCTGCGCGCCTCGCAGGTGTGGGGCGGGCAGGCCAACGCGCTGCCGGGTCTGAGGGCGTCGATCGCGGCCCACTTCGGGCTCGACGAGAAGGAGTTGCTGGCCGAGCCGGGCGCGCCGGTGAAGGCGCCGGTGGAACTGACGGACCTGGTCGAGGGGCCCTCGCGCACCGCGGCCGACGCGATCGATCTGCTGGAGCAGCTGTGCCGGCGTCTCGCGGAGGGCATGGAGGCGCGGGACTGGGCGGTCGTCGAGAGCCGCCCGCTCGTGCGCGACGTCCTCGGCGTGGAACTGCCGGCCGCCGTCGCGGTGCTGGAGTTCGCGTGCCGCGAGGTCGTGCCCCGGCTGGCCCGGACGACGGACGAGATCGGGCACATCCTCAAGGCGCTGAACGGCGGTTACGTCCCCGCCGGTCCGTCGGGCTCCCCCACGCGCGGTCTGGTCAACGTGCTGCCGACCGGCCGCAACTTCTACTCCGTCGACCCCAAGGCCATCCCGTCCCGGCTGAGCTGGGAGGTCGGGCAGTCGCTCGCCGACTCCCTCGTGCAGCGGTATCTGCAGGACACGGGCGCGTATCCGAAGTCCGTCGGCCTGACGGTGTGGGGCACGTCGGCGATGCGCACCCAGGGCGACGACATCGCCGAGATCCTGGCGCTGCTGGGCTGCCGGCCCCTCTGGGACGACGCCTCGCGCCGGGTGACGGGCTTCGAGGTGGTGCCCCCGGAGGAGCTCGGCCGGCCGCGCATCGACGTCACCGTCCGCATCTCCGGCTTCTTCCGGGACGCGTTCCCGCACGTGATCGGGCTGATCGACGACGCGGTGCGGACGGTGGCCGAGCTGGACGAGCCCGCCGAGTCCAACTTCGTGCGCGCGCACGTGGACGAGGACGCGGCCGGGCACGGCGACCGCCGACGGGCGAGCGCCCGCATCTTCGGCTCCAAGCCGGGGGCGTACGGGGCCGGTCTGCTGCCGCTGATCGACGCCCGCAACTGGCGCTCCGACGCCGACCTCGCCGAGGTGTACGCCGTCTGGGGCGGGTACGCCTACGGGCGCGGACTCGACGGGCGGGCGGCGCGCGGGGACATGGAGACGGCGTTCAGGCGGATCGCCGTCGCCGCGAAGAACGTGGACACCCGCGAGCACGACCTCGTCGACGCCGACGACTACTTCCAGTACCACGGCGGCATGGTCGCCATGGTGCGCCATCTGACGGGCGCCAACCCCGAGGCCTACGTGGGCGATTCCGCCGTGCCGGACCAGGTGAGGACGCGCACGCTGGGCGAGGAGACGCACCGGGTGTTCCGCGCCCGGGTGGTCAACCCGCGCTGGATGGCGGCCATGCGGCGGCACGGCTACAAGGGCGCCTTCGAGATGGCGGCGACCGTCGACTACCTCTTCGGGTACGACGCGACCGCCGGGGTCGTCGACGACTGGATGTACGAGAAGCTCAGCGCGGAGTACGTGTTCGACGCGGACAACCGGGACTTCATGAAGAAGTCCAACCCGTGGGCGCTGCGCGGGATCACGGAACGACTCCTGGAGGCCGCCGAGCGCGGTCTGTGGGCGGAGCCGGACGCCGACACGATCGAGCGGCTGCGCGCCACCTACCTGGAGCTGGAAGGCGATCTGGAGGACGACCAGAAGTGAGTACTCCTTTCCCGTTCACGGCCGTGGTCGGCCAGGACGACCTGCGGCTCGCGCTGCTGCTGAACGCCGTCTCGCCGGCGGTGGGCGGGGTGCTGGTCCGCGGGGAGAAGGGCACCGCCAAGTCGACGGCCGTGCGCGCCCTCTCGGCGCTCATGCCCACGCTGGACGTCGTCGTCGGCTGCCGGTTCTCGTGCGACCCCGGCTCCCCCGACCCGGCCTGCCCGGACGGTCCGCACGAGCCGGGCGCGTTCGAGACGCGTCCCGCGCGGATGGTCGAGCTGCCGGTGGGCGCCTCGGAGGACCGCCTGGTCGGCGCCCTCGACATCGAGCGGGCGCTCGCCGAGGGCGTCAAGGCCTTCGAGCCGGGGCTCCTCGCGGACGCGCACCGCGGGATCCTGTACGTCGACGAGGTCAACCTCCTGCACGACCACCTGGTCGACCTGCTGCTGGACGCGGCCGCGATGGGCGCCTCGTACGTGGAGCGCGAGGGCGTCTCCGTGCGCCATGCCGCGCGGTTCCTGCTCGTGGGCACCATGAACCCCGAAGAGGGCGAACTGCGGCCGCAGTTGCTCGACCGGTTCGGGCTGACGGTGGAGGTGGCCGCCTCGCGCGAGCCCGACCTGCGGGTGGAGGTCGTACGGCGCAGGCTCGCCCACGACGACGATCCGGCCGCCTTCGCCGAGCGCTGGGCGGACGAGGAGGCCGCGGTGCGCGCGCGGATCACGGCCGCGCGTGCGCTGCTGCCGTCGGTGCGGCTGGGCGACGGGGCGCTGCGGCAGATCGCGGCGACCTGCGCCGCCTTCGAGGTGGACGGGATGCGGGCGGACATCGTCATGGCGCGCACGGCCACCGCGCTGGCGGCCTGGGCCGGGCGCACGGACGTCCTCGCGGAGGACGTCCGGCAGGCGGCGCTGCTGGCGCTGCCGCACCGCCGGCGCCGCAATCCCTTCGACGCGCCGGGACTGGACGAGGACAAGCTCGACGAGACGCTGGAGGAGTTCGGCGGCCAGGACGACACCGGCCCCGGCCATGACGCGGGCCCCGGGCGCGGCGACGACCCCGGCGACGAACGCGACGGCGAGGGCGGCGACGAGGGCGGCGACGACGGACCCGAGGACGACGGACCCGGCGGAGGCGGCGGCCGGCCCGCCCCGGACGCCGGCCCGCAGGGCGGCGACACCGGGGCGCGGCCGGAGGCCGGGCAGGACGGCGAGCCGCAGGCGCCGGGAACCTCCGAGCGCTCCGCGGTACGGGCCGCCGAGCCCTTCCGCACCAAGATGCTGAGCGTGCCGGGGATCGGCGAGGGCGCCGCCGGGCGGCGCTCACGGGCCAGGACCGAGCACGGACGCACCACGGGGGCGCGCCGGCCCCGGGGCGCCCTGACCAAGCTGCATCTGGCGGCGACCGTGCAGGCGGCCGCACCGCATCAGAAGGCGCGCGGACGCTCCGGGCGGGGCCTGGTGGTGCGGCGCGACGATCTGCGGCAGGCGACCCGGGAGGGGCGGGAGGGCAACCTCGTGCTGTTCGTGGTCGACGCCTCCGGGTCGATGGCGGCGCGGCAGCGGATGAGCGCGGTGAAGGGCGCCGTGCTGTCGCTGCTCCTCGACGCGTACCAGCGACGGGACAAGGTGGGGCTCGTGACGTTCCGGGGGGCCGGCGCGGAACTCGCGCTGCCGCCCACCTCGTCGGTGGACGCCGCCGCCGTACGGCTGGAGTCGCTGCCCACGGGCGGGCGGACGCCGCTGGCCGCCGGGCTCCTGAAGGCGCACGACGTGCTGCGGGTGGAGCGGCTGCGCGATCCGGCGCGCCGGGCGCTGGTCGTGGTGGTGACCGACGGACGGGCCACCGGCGGTCCGGAGCCCGTGGCGCTCGCCGGGCGCGCGGCGCGGCTGTTCGCGGCCGACGGCGTCGCCGCCGTGGTCGTCGACTGCGAGTCCGGGCCCGTGCGGCTGGGGCTCGCGGGGCAGTTGGCCGGCGAACTGGGCGGGGCGGTCGTGACGCTGGAGGAGCTGCGGGCGGATTCCATCGCGGGGCTGGTCAGGGATGTGCAGGGGACTTCGAGGAGGGCCGCGTAATGCCGCAGGGACAGCCGAGCGTCGTGCCGGAGGACGGTCTGACGACCCGTCAGCGCCGTAACCGGCCGCTCGTGGTGGTGCACACCGGCGTCGGCAAGGGCAAGTCGACCGCCGCGTTCGGGCTCGCCCTGCGGGCCTGGAACCAGGGGTGGCCGATCGGGGTGTTCCAGTTCGTCAAGTCCGCGAAGTGGAAGGTCGGCGAGGAGAACGCGCTGCGCGTGCTCGGGGCGTCCGGGGAGGGCGGCTCCGTCGACTGGCACAAGATGGGCGAGGGCTGGTCCTGGGTGCAGCGCGACGCGCAGCTGGACAACGAGGAGAAGGCCCGCGAGGGCTGGGAGCAGGTCAAGCGGGACCTGGCCGCCGAGACGTACAAGCTGTACGTGCTCGACGAGTTCGCCTACCCCCTGCACTGGGGGTGGATCGACACGGAGGAGGTCGTCGAGGTGCTGCGCCGCCGGCCGGGCGCCCAGCACGTCGTGATCACCGGGCGGAACGCGCCCGCCGAGCTCGTCGACTTCGCCGACCTCGTGACCGACATGTCCAAGGTCAAGCATCCGATGGACGCGGGCCAGAAGGGCCAGCGGGGCATCGAGTGGTGACGCCGTGCTGACCTCCCCTTCCCACGTGCCCCGGCTGGTCGTCGCCGCGCCCTCCTCGGGCAGCGGCAAGACCACCGTCGCCACGGGGCTGATGGCCGCGTTCGCCGGGCGGGGGCTCGCCGTGTCCCCGCACAAGGTCGGGCCCGACTACATCGACCCCGGGTACCACGCGCTCGCCACCGGACGGGTCGGGCGCAACCTGGACGCGTATCTGTGCGGGCCGGAGCTGGTCGCTCCGCTGTTCCTGCACGGGGCGCGGGGGTGCGACCTCGCCGTCGTCGAGGGCGTGATGGGGATGTACGACGGGGCCGCCGGGGAGGGGGAGCTGGCGTCCACCGCCCAGGTGGCGAAGCTGCTGCGGGCGCCGGTGGTGCTGGTCGTCGACGCGTCGTCGCAGTCGCGGTCGGTGGCGGCGCTGGTGCACGGGTTCGCCTCCTGGGATCCGCAGGTGCGGATCGGGGGCGTCATCCTCAACAAGGTCGCCTCGGACCGGCACGAGGAGCTGTTGCGGGAGGCGCTGGACGCGGCGGGGACGCCGGTGCTGGGCGTCCTGCGCCGGGCTCCGCAGGTGTCCACGCCCTCCCGGCACCTCGGGCTGGTTCCCGTCGCCGAACGGCAGGGAGCCGCGGTCGAGGCGGTTGCGGCGATGGCCGCGCAGGTGGCGCGCGGATGCGATCTGGAGGCGTTGCTCGCGCTGGCGCGCGGCGCCGGGGCGCTGTCCTGTGCGGCCTGGGACCCGGCCGAGGCGCTGTCCTCGTCCCCGCCGTCCCTTCCGCTTCCGTCCCCGGAAGCCGCCGCCGGCCCCCGGCCGCGTCCCGAGGGGGCCCGTCCTCGACCCCGTTCCGAGGGGGGATCCCCGGACGGGCCGAAGGACGCGGCCAGGCCGGTTGTCGCCCTGGCCGGCGGTCCGGCGTTCACCTTCTCCTACGCCGAGCACGCGGAGCTGCTGACCGCGGCGGGCGCCGAAGCGGTCGTCTTCGACCCCCTGCGGGACGCCGGACTGCCCGACGGAACGCGCGGTCTGGTGATCGGCGGCGGGTTCCCCGAGGTGTACGCCGACGGGCTGTCCGCCAACGAGCCGTTGCGCGAGGCCGTCGCCGCGCTCGCGCGGTCCGGGGCGCCGGTCGCCGCCGAGTGCGCCGGACTGCTCTATCTGTGCCGGGAGCTGGACGGGCAGCCGATGTGCGGGGTGCTCGACGCCGCCGCCCGGATGTCCGAGCGGCTCACTCTCGGCTACCGGGACGCCGTCGCCGTGAACGACAGCGTGCTCGCGCCGGCCGGGACGCGGATGCGGGGACACGAGTTCCACCGCACGGTCGTCGAGCCGGGGGCGGGGGCGGTCCCCGCGTGGGGGGTGCGCGGCCCCGAGCGGCGGGTCGAAGGCTTCGTACAGCAAGGCGTGCACGCGAGTTATCTGCACACGCACTGGGCGGCCGAGCCCGGTGTGGCCCGTCGGTTCGTGGAGAGGTGCCGGACGTCATGAGCAGCAGGCTGGTCGGAGTCGGGGTGGGCCCCGGGGACCCGGAACTGGTGACCGTCAAGGGGGTCAACGCGCTGCGGGCCGCCGAGGTCGTCGTCGTGCCCGTGATGGACAGCGGTGAGCAGGGCCGGGCGGAGGCCACCGTGGTGCACTACGTGCCGCAGGACAAGGTCGTCCGGGTCGTCTTCGCGCTCAACGAGCGGACCGACCGGGCCCGGCGGGAGGCCGCCTGGGACGTCGCCGGGGAGCGGGTCGCCGAGTTGCTGCGGCGGCACGGGTCGGTCGCCTTCGCCACCATCGGCGATCCCAACGTGTACTCCACGTTCACGTATCTCGCGCAGACCGTCGCGGAGTCGGTGCCGGACGTGGTGATCGAGACCGTCCCCGGCATCACCGCCATGCAGGATCTCGCCGCGCGGTCCGGCGCCGTGCTGACCGAGGGCACCGAGCCGTTGACGCTGGTGCCGGTGACCGCGGGGTCGGCCGTCCTGAAGGACGCGCTCGCCGGGCCAGGGACCGTCGTCGCCTACAAGTTCGGACGGCAGGCCGCCGAGGTGGCCGAGGCGCTGCGGGAGACCGGGCGGATCGCGGACGCGGTGTGGGGGTCGGCGCTCGGACTGGAGCAGGAGTCGATCCGGCCCGCCGCCGAACTGGACGGCGAGCCGCTGCCGTACCTCTCCACGCTGATCGCGCCCGCGCGGCGCGCCGGCGGCCGGGGCGGCAAGCTGTGAGCGCGCCCGCGTCACGCGGCCAGGCCCACCACCAGCCAGATGAAGGCCGCGCCCGCGATCGTGCACAGCACGGTCGAGCGGGCCGGATGGTCGTGGTGGGCCTCGGGAAGGATCTCGGCGGCCGCCAGGTACAGCAGCGCGCCGCCGAAGAAGCCGAGGTAGCCCCCCAGCAGCTGCTGCGGGATGGTGACGAAGGACGTGCAGGCCGCGCCGGCAACGGGCGCCACGGCGTCGGCGACCAGCATGGCCTGGGCCCGGCGGCGGGCGTTCCCGTACACGCTGGCGATGGTGTACGTGTTGAAGCCGTCCGCGAAGTCGTGGGCGATGACCGCCATCGCCACGGCCAGGCCCATGCCGCCGCCGACCTGGAAGGCCGCGCCGATCGCCACGCCGTCCATGGCGCTGTGGCCGACCATCGCCGCGGCCGCCGTCAGACCCACCTCCGGGGCCCGGCCGTCGTGCTCGCCGGCGCCGTGCGCGGCCTGGCGGACGGCCAGCAGCCGTTCCACCAGATGGGCCAGCAGGAAACCGGCGACGAAGAGCAGGAGCGCGGCCGGGACGCCGAACACGGGCGTGCCGGCCGTGTCCAGGGCCTCCGGCAGCAGGTCCAGGCCGACCACGCCCAGCATCAGGCCGCCGGCCAGGCCCAGCACCAGGTGGCGGCGGTCGGTGACGCGTTGTGCCGTCCAGCCGCCGGCCAGCGTCATGAGGAACGCGCCGAGCGCGACGAAGACGGCCATACGCCCTTGCTATCCGATGGACCCCCGATCGCGCACATCCGTGCCGCCCGCTGACACCGGGAAAGCAGCACATAGCCCGCTATGAGAGGACTCGAACCCATGGCCGATGCCCCCACCGGCAAGGTGACCTTCGTCGGCGCCGGCCCCGGCGCCGCCGACCTGCTGACGTTCCGCGCCGCCCGCGCCATCGCCGAGGCCGACGTGGTCATCTGGGCCGCGAGCCTGGTGCAGGCGGAGGTCCTGGAGCACGCTCGGGAGGGCGCGGAGATCCTCGACTCGGCGACGATGTCCCTGGAGGACGTGGTGGCCGTCTACGAGCGGGCCCGCGCCGAGGGGCTGAAGGTCGCCCGCATCCACTCCGGGGACCCCGCGCTGTGGGGAGGCACGCAGGAGCAGCTCGACCGGTGCGAGGAGATCGGCCTCGCCACCGAGATCGTCCCCGGCGTCTCGTCCTTCTCGGCGGTCGCCGCCATCGCCCGCCGCGAGCTGACGATCCCCGAGGTCGCCCAGTCCGTCGTCCTCACCCGGCTCGGCGGCGGCAAGACGCCGATGCCGCCCGGCGAGGAGGTGCGCGAGTTCGCCAAGCACGGCACCACGATGGCGGTCTTCCTGTCCGCCGCGCGCAGCGGGCAGCTCGTGCGGGAGCTGCTGGAGGGCGGCTACCCGACCTCCACCCCGGTCGTCGTCGCCCACCAGGCCACCTGGCCCGAGGAGCTGGTCGTGCGGTGCACGATCGAGACGCTGGAGGAGACGGTGAAGGAGCACAAGCTCTGGAAGCACACCCTCTTCCTGGTCGGCCCGGCCCTGGACGCGCACGGCACCCGCTCGCACCTGTACCACCCCGGTCACTTCCACGGCTATCGCAAGGCCGACCCGGAGGCCCGCCGGGCCCTGCGCTCGCGGGGTGCGCGTACGTGAACCGCCCGATCACGGTGGTCGGCACGGGGACGGGCGCGCCCGCTCCCCCCGACGCGCTGGCCGGAGCCGGGCTCGTCGTGGGCGGGCGACGGCATCTGGACGCCGTGCGGCTGCCCGCGTCCGTCGAGCGGATCGTGCTCGGTCCGCTGGCGCCGGCCCTCGACGTCATCGAGGCGTACGTCGAGAAGGGACGGCGCGTGGTCGTGCTGGCCTCGGGCGACCCCGGGTTCTTCGGGATCGTGCGGGCGCTGGCCGAGCGGTTCGGGCCGCGGCTGCTCGACGTACGGCCCGGCGTCTCCTCGGTGGCGACCGCGTTCGCGCGACTCGGGCTGACCTGGGACGACGCCGTGATCGTCAGCGCACACGGCCGCGATCCGCGGACAGCCGTCAACGTGTGCCGGGCGCACCCGAAGACGGCCGTGCTGACCGGGCCGGGCGCCGGGCCCGCCGAGCTGGGCGCCGCGCTCGCGCGCAGCGCGCCCGGCCGCACGCTCGTCGTGGCGCGGGCGCTCGGCGATCCCGCGCACGAGCGGCTGGAGCGGGTCTCGCCCGCCGAGGCCGCCGGACGCGACTGGGGAAGCGCCGTGAACGTGGTGCTGTGCCTGGACGAGACGCGGGCCACCGGCGCCGTCCGCACGCTCGCCGGACCGGGGGCCGGGCCCGCCGTATGGGCGCTGGCCGAGAGCGACTTCGCGCACCGCGACTCGATGATCACCAAGTTCGAGGTACGGGCGCTGGCCCTGGCCCGGCTCGGGCCGCGCCCCGGCGAGCTGGTGTGGGACGTGGGCTCCGGCTCGGGATCGGTGGCCGTGGAGTGCGCCCGGCTCGGCGCCGCCGTCAGCGCCGTCGAGAAGGCGGCGGACGGTGTGGAACGCGTCCGTGCCAACGCCGGCGCCCACGGCGTCGACGTGCACGTGGTGCACGGCACGGCGCCGGACGCGCTGGCCGGGCTCGACGACCCCGACGCCGTGTTCGTCGGCGGCGGCGGCCGCGAGCTGCCCGGCATCGTCGAGGTGTGCGCGCGGCGCGCCCGGCGCACGGTCGTGGTGGCCGTGGCCGCGCTGGACCGGGTGCCCGCGGTGCGCGCCGCGCTGACCGGCGCCGGGCTCGACTGCGACGGAGTGCTGCTGCAGTCCTCGCGGCTGGCGCCGCTGCCGGGGGACGTGACCCGGCTCGCGGCGGCCAATCCCGTCTTCCTGCTGTGGGGGCGCCGCAACCCGGTCGGCCCGCATCTCGTGAATCTCGTGAACCATGAAGGAGTTGCCCAGTGATCGGCCTCATCTCCGCCACCGCGGCGGGCGCGGCGGCACGCGACCGGCTGGCCGCGGCATGGCCGGACCGCACGCGGGTGTACGACGGACCCGTGGGCGACGCCGTGCGGCGGGCGTTCACCGAGTGCGAGCAGCTCGTGTGCTTCCTCGCGACGGGCGCGGTGGTCCGGCTCGTCGCGCCCCTGCTGTCCGACAAGGCGTCCGATCCGGGAGTGGTGTGCGTCGACGAGGCCGGGCGGTTCGCCGTCTCGCTGGTAGGCGGGCACGGCGGCGGCGCCAATGAACTCGCGGTCTCGGTGGGCCGTCTGCTGGGCGCGGAGCCCGTGGTGACCACGGCCACGGACGCCGTCGGCATCCCCGGTCTGGACACCCTCGGTCTGCCGGTGGAAGGGGACGTGGCCGGCGTGACGCGGGCCCTGCTGGACGGGGAGCCGGTCGTGCTGGACGCCGAGGTGGGGTGGCCCCTGCCGGCGCTGCCGTTCGCCGCCGGGGACCGCGCGCCGGGCGAGCGGGCGGTCCGGCTGACCGACCGTGCGGTCGAAGCCGGCCACGGGGAGGTGCTGGTGCGTCCGCCGTCCCTGGTCGCCGGCGTCGGCGCGTCCAGGGGCGTCCCGGCCGACGAGGTCCTCGACCTGGTGCTGGGCGCGTTGCGGGACGCGGGGCTGTCGGCGCGCAGCCTCGCCGAGCTCGCCACCGTGGACGCCAAGCGCGACGAGCCCGGCATCGTCGAGGCGGCCGCGCGGCTCGGCGTACCGGTGGTGACGTACCCCGCCGAGGAGCTGACGAGGGTCGACGTGCCGAACCCCTCCGACGCCCCGCTCGCCGCCGTGGGCACCCCGTCCGTCGCCGAGGCGTCCGCGCTGGCCCGCGGCGGTGAACTCCTCGTGCCCAAGCGGAAGTCGGCGCGGGCGGACGGACACGCCTCGATGGCCACCTGCGCGGTCGTACGGCGTCCCGCGCGCGGGCGGCTCGCGGTCGTCGGGCTGGGCCCCGGCGCCCGCGACCTGCTCACCCCGCGCGCCACGGCAGAACTGCGGCGGGCCGCCGTGCTCGTCGGGCTCGACCAGTACGTCGACCAGATCCGCGACCTGCTGCGGCCGGGCACCCGGATCCTGGAGTCGGGGCTCGGCGCCGAGGAGGAGCGGGCCCGCACGGCCGTCGAGGAGGCCCGGCGCGGACAGGCCGTCGCGCTGATCGGCAGTGGGGACGCGGGCGTGTACGCCATGGCCTCCCCCGCGCTCGCCGAGGCGTCCGACGACATCGACGTGGTCGGGGTGCCCGGGGTGACGGCCGCGCTCGCGGCGGGCGCGATCCTCGGCGCGCCGCTCGGCCACGACCATGTGTCGATCAGCCTGTCCGACCTGCACACGCCGTGGGAGGTCATCGAGCGGCGGGTGCGGGCGGCGGCCGAGGCCGACCTCGTGGTCACCTTCTACAACCCCCGTTCCCGGGGCCGCGACTGGCAGCTTCCGAAGGCGCTGTCGATCCTCGCCGGGCACCGGGAGCCGACGACGCCGGTGGGCGTCGTGCGCAACGCGTCCCGGCCGGACGGAACCAGCCGGCTGACCACGCTCGCCGAACTCGACCCGGCATGGGTCGACATGATGACGGTCGTCACCGTGGGCAACACGGCGACCCGCGACATCGCGGGGCGCATGGTGACACCCCGCGGCTACCGCTGGCAGGAAGCCGCTCCGCAGGAGGAGGCCCGGTGATCCGGACGCCCCGCGCCGCACCGGCGCACGACCGCCTGCCGCACCCACCCGTTCCCCATCCCGAGGAGACACCGTGACCACCCCGCCGCCCGCCCTGCTCATCGCCGGCCACGGCACCCGGGACGAGGCCGGAGCCGAGGCGTTCCGCGACTTCGTACGCGAGCTGGGCCGCCGCCATCCGGACCTGCCCGTCGCGGGCGGCTTCATCGAGCTGTCGCCGCCGCCGCTGGGCGACGCGGTGGCCGAGCTGGTGGAGCGCGGGGTGCGACGGTTCGCCGCCGTCCCGCTGATGCTGGTGTCCGCCGGACACGCCAAGGGGGACATCCCGGCCGCCCTGTCCCGCGAGAAGGAGCGCCACCCGGGGATCTCGTACACCTACGGTCGCCCGCTGGGCCCGCACCCGGCGCTGCTGAACGTGCTCGAGCGGCGGCTGGACGAGGCGCTGGGCGCCGCCGGGCGGACGCCCGGGGACCTGGCCGACGTGACCGTGCTGCTGGTCGGACGCGGATCGACGGACCCGGACGCCAACGCCGAGGTGTACAAGGCGGCCCGGCTGCTGTGGGAGGGACGCGGGTACGCGGGCGTGGAGACCGCGTTCGTGTCGCTGGCCGCTCCGGACGTGCCGAGCGGACTCGACCGGTGCGTGCGACTGGGCGCCCGGCGGATCGTCGTCCTGCCGTACTTCCTGTTCACCGGGATCCTGCCGGACCGGGTGCGGCGGCAGACCGAGGAGTGGGCGGCCGCGCACCCGGACGTGGAGGTGTGCTCGGCGGACGTCATCGGTCCCGAGCCGGAGCTGCTCGACCTGGTGATGGAGCGGTACGAGGAGGCCGTCAGGGGCGACCTGCGGATGAACTGCGACTCGTGCGTCTACCGGATCGCGCTGCCGGGCTTCGAGGACAAGGTCGGCCTGCCGCAGCAGCCGCACTTCCACCCGGACGACGACGGGCACCACCACGACGGGCACCACCACGGGCACGCGCACTCCCATGCGCACTGAGGGTCACGCCGACGGCCACGACCTGCGCCACCACGGTGACGCCGAGGTGCGCGGCGACGGCTCGGCCCTCGTCGACCTCGCCGTGAACGTCCGCGCGGACACGCCCCCGCGCTGGCTGCGCGAGCGCATCGCGGCGTCCCTCGGCGGTCTGGCGGCCTACCCGGACGGGCGGGCCGCGCGGGCGGCGGTCGCTGCACGCCACGGTCTGCCCGTCGAGCGGGTCCTGCTCACGGCGGGCGCGGCGGAGGCGTTCGTGCTGCTGGCGCGGGCCCTGGAGGTCCACCGGCCCGTCGTCGTGCACCCGCAGTTCACCGAGCCGGAGGCGGCGCTGCGGGACGCCGGGCACCGCGTGGAGCGGGTGCTGCTGCGCGCCGAGGACGGCTTCCGGCTGGATCCCGCGGCCGTCCCCGAGGACGCGGACCTGGTGGTGCTCGGCAACCCGACGAACCCGACGTCGGTGCTGCATCCCGCGCAGGCCGTCCGGCGGCTGGCCCGGGCCGGGCGGACGCTGGTGGTCGACGAGGCGTTCATGGACGCGGTGCCGGGCGAACGGGAGGCGCTCGCCTCGGCGACGGACGTGCCCGGTCTGGTCGTGCTGCGCAGCCTGACGAAGACCTGGGGGCTGGCGGGGCTGCGGATCGGGTACGTCCTGGCCGCGCCGGAGACGATCGCGGCGCTGGAGCGGGCGCAGCCGCTGTGGCCGGTGTCCTCGCCGGCGTTGGCGGCGGCGGAGGCGTGCGTGGGGGCGCAGGCGCTGGCGGAGGCCGCGCACGCCGCGCACCGCGTGGCGGCGGACCGCGCGCATCTGGTCGCCGGCCTGGAGGAGTTCGCCGCGGACGGGCTGCGGGTGGCGGGGCCGGCGGACGGCCCCTTCGTGCTGATCCGGCTGCCCCGGGCGGCCGCCGTCCGGGAGCGACTGCGCACCCTGGGCTTCGCGGTCCGGCGCGGCGACACCTTCCCCGGCCTCGACACGGAGTGGCTGCGGCTGGCGGTGCGGGACCGGACGACGGTGAACCGTTTCCTCCAGGCCCTGGACCAGGCGCTGGCGCTGACCCGGGATTAGCCGGCCGGGCCCGGGATCGCTCCGGGCAGCCCGTCCGGAGCCGGCCCACCCGGTGACGAGGGTGGGGACAGCCCACCCGGGCGGCGAGGCGGGGGACAGCCCACCCGGGGAAGAGGCGGGGGCACAGCCGGCCGGGGGACAGCCCACCCGGGCGGCGGAGGCGGGGGCACGGCCGGCCGGGGGACAGCCCACCCGGGCGGCGAGGCGGGGGCACGGCCGGCCGGGGGTTTCCCCGGTCGTGCCCCGCGCCCGGTCGGATCAGCCGCGGCGGCGGGCCAGAGCCACCGCGCCCCCGCCCGCGAGCAGCAGCGCCAGCGCGCCGCCCGCGACGTACGGGGCCACGCAGCCGCCGCCGGTCTGCGCCAGCCCGCCTCGGCGGGCGCGCCCTGAACCTCGACGTCGGCGCTCTCAGCCCACCACCGTCCCGTTCAGCACCACCCTGCGCGGCGCGGCCAGCACCCGTACGTCCTCGCGCGGGTCCGCCTCGTAGACCACCAGGTCCGCCGGGGCGCCCTCGGCCAGACCCGGACGTCCGAGCCACTCGCGTGCGCCCCAGCTCGCCGCCGAGAGCGCCGTCAGCGGCGGGATGCCCGCCGTCACCAGTTCCGCGACCTCGGCGGCCACCAGTCCGTGCGGCAGCGTGCCGCCGGCGTCCGTGCCGACGAAGACCGGGATCCCGGCGTCGTGCGCGTGGCGCACGGTGTCGTAGCGGCGGGCGTGCAGCCGGCGCATGTGGGCCGCCCAGCGGGGGAATCTGCCCTCGCCGCCGGCGGCCAGATCCGGGAACGTCGCGATGTTCACGAGGGTCGGGACGATCGCCACGCCCCGCTCGGCGAACAGCGGGATCAGGTCGTCGGTGAGGCCCGTCGCGTGCTCGACGCAGTCGATGCCCGACTCCACGAGATCGCGCAGCGAGTTCTCGGCGAAACAGTGGGCGGTGACCCGCGCGCCCAGCCGGTGGGCCTCGGCGATGGCCGCCTCGGCCGCCTCCCGCGGCCAGCTGGGGGCCAGGTCGCCCGCCTCGCGGTCGATCCAGTCGCCGACCAGCTTGACCCAGCCGTCGCCGCGCCGGGCCTCCCGGGCGACGTACGCGACCAGGTCGTCCGGCTCGATCTCGTGCGCGTAGCCGCGCAGATAGCGGCGGGTGCGGGCGATGTGCCGGCCCGCCCTGATGATCTTCGGGAGGTCCTGGCGGTCGTCGACCCACCGGGTGTCCGAGGGCGAGCCGGCGTCCCTGAGCAGCAGAGCGCCGGCGTCCCGGTCGGTCAGTGCCTGCTTCTCCGCGACGTCCGGCTCGACCGGCCCGTGCGCGCCGAGCCCCACATGGCAGTGGGCGTCGACGAGGCCGGGCAGCGCCCAGCCCTCGACGCCGCGCACGTCGCGGGCGCCGACGGGCGGATCGTAGGAGATCCGGCCGTCGACGACCCACAGCTCGTCGCGGACGTCGTCGGGTCCCGTCAGGACCCGGCCCTTCACGTGCAGCACCGGATGATCGCTCATGCACCGCACCCTAGTGAAGCTAGGTTCCGGCGCCGCCCACCTGGTCCTGCCTTCCCTCCTCCACCTCGGCCATCGCCGGGTCGAGGAGGCGGGAGAGGAAGTGGCGGGTGCGCTCGTGGGCGGGGGCGCCGATGACCTGGGCGGGGACGCCGTCCTCGACGATCACCCCGCCGTCCATGAAGACGACCCGGTCGGCGACCTCGCGCGCGAAGGTCATCTCGTGGGTGACGACCATCATCGTCATCCCCTCGTGGGCCAGCATGCGCATGACGGCGAGGACGTCCCCCACCAGCTCCGGGTCGAGCGCCGACGTCGGCTCGTCGAAGAGCATCACCTCGGGGCCCATGGCCAGCGCGCGGGCGATCGCGACGCGCTGCTGCTGCCCGCCGGAGAGGGAGGCCGGGTAGGCGGTGGCCTTGTCGGACAGCCCGACGCGCTCCAGGTTCTCGGCGGCCACCTTCGCCGCCTCCGCCTTGCCGCGCCCCAGCACCCGGCGCTGCGGCAGCGTGAGGTTCTCGGTCACGGACAGGTGCGGGAAGAGGTTGAACTGCTGGAAGACCATGCCGATACGACGTCGTACGGCGTCGATGTCGACGTCGGGGTCGGTCAGTTCCGTGCCGCCGACGAAGACCCGGCCCCCGGTCGGCTCCTCCAGCAGGTTCACGCACCGCAGCAGCGTCGACTTGCCCGAACCGGAGGGCCCGATCACGCAGACGACCTCGCCGCGGCCGATCTCCAGGTCGATGCCCCGCAGCACCTCGTTGTCGCCGAACGACTTGTGCAGCGCGCGCACCTCGATCTCGGGTCGGCTCATTTCACGGCCTCCTGGGCCTTGGCCTCCATGCGGCGCACGACGAAGCCGAGCGGGATGGTCACCAGCAGGTAGCACAGGCCGGCGACCAGGATCGGCGTCGAGTTGGCGGTCGTGCTGGCCAGGTCACGGCCGTACTTGGACAGTTCGCGCTCCTCCAGGGTCACTCCGAGGAGGAGGACCAGGGAGGAGTCCTTGAAGAGCATGATCAGCTCGTTGGTGAGCGGCGGGAGGATGATCCGGAAGGCTTGCGGGATGACGACCGAGATCATGGCGCGCGCGGGCGAGAACCCCAGCGAGCGGGCGGCCTCCGTCTGCCCCTTGGGCACGGCCTGGATGCCGGCCCGGAACGTCTCCGCCATGTACGCGGCGCCGATCAGGCCGAGCCCGAGGGCGGCCTTGCCGTAGGTGCCGCCGACGATCTCCGTGCCGGGGAAGGCGAGCGGCACCGCCACGCCGATGAAGACGAAGATGAGCAGGGCGGGCAGGCCGCGGAAGATCTCGATGTAGACGCCGGCCAGCCAGCGGTAGGGCCCCACCGAGGACAGCCGCATCAGCGCGATGAGCAGACCGAGCAGCAAACCCAGCACGAATCCGGACACCGTGTACAGCACGGTGTTCTTCAGGGCCAGCGTGATGACGTCCGGGAACATCTGCCGGGCGATGTCCCACTGGGCGAACTGGTTCTTCAACCGGCCCCAGTCGGCCGATACCGCGAAGACGATCACGGCGGCGACGAAGACGGCGTACTGCGCGCCCTGCGACAGCCGGCGCTTCTGCCGCCGCGTCAGGCCCCTCTTCTTCGGCTGGAGGGCTGCGTCCGTGTCGGCCATGGGGTCAGGAGGCCGAGGGGGAGGCGGCCGACGCGTCGTACGGGCCGATCCACTTCTCGTACAGCTTCTTGTACGTGCCGTCGGCCTTCGCGTCCGCGAGCGCCTTGTTGATCGCGGCGACCAGCTTGGCGTTGCCCTTCTTCACCGTGAAGCCGTACTGCTCGCCGGTGTTCAGGTTGTCGACGACCTTGAAGGCG
Source organism: Streptomyces sp. NPDC058291 (assembly GCF_042880855.1). NCBI lineage: Bacteria > Bacillati > Actinomycetota > Actinomycetes > Kitasatosporales > Streptomycetaceae > Streptomyces > Streptomyces sp. NPDC058291. The sequence continues at coordinate 73,431 of NZ_JBHVYK010000018.1, read as the reverse complement.
CCGGCGTTGGCCTTGTCCTTGAGCCAGCCCTGGACGACGGGGTAGTCGATGATGACGGCCTTGACCTGGCCGGTGCGCAGACCGTTGAGGACGGCGTCGGAGGACTCGAAGGAGACCGGGTCGAAGCCCTGCTTCTTGGCGTAGTCCTCGCCGGTGGTCTGCGCCTGCGCGCCGAGCTTGACGCCCTTGGACTTCACGTCGGCGAGCGAGGCGACGCCCGCGCCCTTGTCGACCAGGACGGCCTGGGTGGCGTCGAAGTACGGGTCGGAGAAGTCGACGTTCTTCTTGCGCTCGTCGGTGATGGTCATGCCGGCCGCGGCCAGGTCGCACTGGCCGGAGTTGAGGAAGGCGCCGGTCTTGAAGTTCTCGAACGGGGTGTCGGTGATCACCTGCTTGACGCCCAGGTCCTTCGCGACGAGGTCGATCAGGGACACGTCGAAGCCCTGCACCTTGCCGTCGATCTCCGACTGGAAGGGCGGGTAGGGCAGGTGGGTGCAGGTGGTGAGCTGGCCCGCCTTGACGAGCTCGACCCCGCCGGCGGCGGTCTTGGAGCCGCTGCCCCCGTCGTCGGTGGAGGTGCAGGCGGCCACGAGCATCAGCCCGGCCGTCGCGGTGGTGGCGGCCAGAACGCGGATCCGGCGCCCGGGGAGGGTGTTCACGGCGGGCCTTCCTGTAAGGGAGCTATGGGTTCCGATTATAAGGAGATGTTTGGGTGTCTCAAATCAAACCGATGGCCACAGGGCCGTTCGACCTAAGAAGTCGGCAGTCGGAGGGGCGCGGCGGACGCCGGTTACCCTCGTCACCTCTACCCCGTGAGTGAAGAGAGCACCCTCGTGACCCACCCGTTCCTGGACCTCGCCCCGCTGAGCGCCGCGCACTTCGCCTCGATCGAGGACCGGGTGGCGCGGCTGCTGGACACCCGGCAGGACGTCGTGATCATGCAGGGCGAGGCGCTGCTGCCGCTGGAGGGCGCCATCCGCGGCACGGCCGGCCCGGGCACGACCGCGCTGAACGTGATCACCGGCCCCTACGGGCAGACCTTCGGCGACTGGCTGCGGGACTGCGGCGCGACCGTGATCGACCTGGCGGTCCCCTTCCACACCGCGGTCACGGCGGAGCAGGTCCGCGAGGCCCTCGCCGAGCACCCGGAGATCGACTTCGTCTCGCTGGTGCACGCGGAGGCCGCCACCGGCAACACCAACCCGGTCGCGGAGATCGGCGAGGCGGTGCGCGCGCACGGGGCGCTGTTCTACCTGGACGCCGTCGCCTCGATCGGCGCCGAGCCGGTGCTGCCGGACGCGTGGGGCGTGGATCTGTGCGTGATCGGCGCGCAGAAGGCGATGGGCGGGCCCGCGGGCGTGTCGGCCGTGTCGGTGAGCGAGCGTGCGTGGGCGCGGATGGCCGCCAACCCACGGGCGCCCCGCCGCTCCTACCTGTCGCTGCTGGACTGGAAGGAGCGGTGGATCGACGGGGGCCGCAGGACGCTGCTGCACGCCCCGGCGCAACTGGAGATGCTGGCGCTGGAGGCGTGCGTCGAGCGGATCGAGACGGAGGGGCCGGCGACCGTGATGGCCCGGCACGCGTCCGCCGCGGCCGCGACGCGGGCGGGCGCGGTGGCGCTGGACGGCGGCCTGGAGCCGTACGTGCGCGACGCGGCGGACGCGGCGCCGGTCGCCACGACGCTGCGGACGCCCCCCGGGGTGGTGGCCTCGGAACTGGTGGCCCGGGCCCTGGCGGGCGACGCGACCCTGCCGCTGGCGGCGGGCGGGGGTGCGTTGGCCAAGGAGATGATCAGGGTCAACCACTACGGGCCCGACGCGACCGTGGGCGCGGTCCAGGGCTGCCTGGCGGCACTGGGCGCGGCGCTGGCGGACCACGGGCCGGGCGTGGACCTGGAAGGCGCCCGGCGCGCCGTGGAGAACGCCTGGCGCTAGGCCCCCGCGGAGAACGCCTGGCGTCAGGGTCTGTCGTTCGGATCGGGGCGCCGAGCCCCACGGCGTTCCCGGGGACGGCTGTCAGTGCCCCCTGACATGCTGCCCGGATGACCGACGCCACAGCGCAGACGCTCCCCGACGGCCGCCCCGTCCCCCTGATGACCGGCGACGAGCTCCCCATGCTGGAGAGCTGGCTCGCCTTCCACCGGGCCACGCTCGAGATGAAGTGCGCGGGGCTGGACGAACGGCAGGTGCGCCGGGCATCGGCGGAGCCGTCCGAGCTGACGCTGCTCGGCCTCGTCCAGCATCTGGCCGAGGTCGAGCGCAACTGGTTCCAGCGGGCGCTCGCCGGGCTGGACCTGCCACCGGTGTTCGAGGAGGAGACCGGGTACGTCCTCGACGCCGGGCGAGGCCTGGACGAGGCGCTGGCCGTCTGGCGGCGGGAGGTGGCGCGCGGGCGCGAGCTGATCGCCGGTCGGTCCGCCGAGGACGTCGGCCGTGTTCCCGACGGGCCGATGGCGGGTCGGGAGGTCAGCCTGCGCTGGGTGCTCGTCCACATGATCGAGGAGTACGCCCGCCACAACGGGCACGCCGACCTTCTCCGGGAGCGCATCGACGGGGTGACCGGAGCATGAATCCGAGGCGATATCCGAATTACCTTCGGCACCTCTCGCCGTTCACCTCTCCCTTCTCCCTTTTCCTATCGTTCCTTTCCCCGTCGCTTTTGAGCGGATGAGGTTCCCGAGTTCTCCTGCCCGGAATCACCATGCCTAAACTCAGGAATTCTGCGGAGCATCACGATCCCGTGACGCATTGCACAAGAGGGGCGATTTGCCTGATTTGCCCGGTGCGAAAGCGGACGAAAGGCGCATGCGTCTCTGCGGCATCACGGAATCGCCACGGCCTCTCCATGCGTTTTTGAATTTCGCTGGGTAAGTTCGATCCGCATGACCGCCACACAAGCAGACCTGCGTATAGACCGTCCGACGGTGGCGGACGGAGCCGCGCTATGGCGTATCGCCAAGGAATCCGGGAACCTCGATCTGAACTCCTCCTACAGCTATCTGCTGTGGTGCCGTGACTTCGCCGCCACCTCGGCGGTGGCGCGGGCGGAGGGCGGGGAGCCGGTCGGGTTCGTCACCGGCTACGCACGGCCGGAGGACCCGCACACCCTGCTGGTGTGGCAGGTCGCGGTCGACGCCGCCCACCGCGGTCGCGGTCTGGCCGGCGCGCTGCTGGACGGCCTGACCGCGCGCCTCGCCGCCGAGCGCCCGCTCACCGCCGTCGAGACCACGATCACCCCGGGCAACACCGCCTCCGAGCGGCTGTTCGCCTCGTACGCCGAGCGGCACGGGGCCGCCGTCACCCGTGAGGTGCTGTTCGACACCGCGATGTTCCCCGACGGCCCGCACGACCCCGAGGTGCTGTACCGCATCGGCCCGCTCGCCTTCTGACGCCCCCACGCCCCGGCCCTTCTCCCCGGCCCTTCCTTCCGACCCCCACACCCAGGAGCTTTTCGCCGTGACCATCACCCAGCCCGACCTCAGCGTGTTCGAGACCGTCGAGTCCGAGGTGCGCAGCTACTGCCGCGGCTGGCCGGCCGTCTTCGACCGCGCCCAGGGCAGCGTCATGTACGACGAGGACGGTCGCCGCTACCTCGACTTCTTCGCCGGCGCCGGGTCTTTGAACTACGGCCACAACAACCCGGTGCTGAAACGGGCGCTGATCGACTATCTGATGCGGGACGGCGTCACGCACGGGCTCGACATGTCGACCGTCGCCAAGCGGACGTTCCTGCAGACCTTCCAGGACCTGGTGCTGCGCCCGCGCGACCTCCCCTACAAGGTGATGTTCCCGGGCCCGACCGGCACCAACGCGGTGGAGGCAGCGCTGAAGCTGGCGCGGAAGGTGAAGGGGCGCGAGGCCATCGTGTCGTTCACCAACGCCTTCCACGGCATGTCCCTCGGCTCGCTCGCGGTCACCGGCAACGCCTTCAAGCGCGCCGGCGCCGGAGTCCCGCTGGTGCACGGCACGCCCATGCCCTTCGACAACTACTTCGACGGCCAGGTCCCCGACTTCCTGTGGTTCGAGCGGCTGCTGGAGGACCAGGGGTCCGGGCTCAACAAGCCGGCGGCCGTCATCGTCGAGACCGTGCAGGGCGAGGGCGGCATCAACGCCGCGCGTCCGCAGTGGCTGCGGGCGCTCAAGGAGCTGTGCGAGCGGCAGGACATGCTGCTGATCGTGGACGACATCCAGATGGGGTGCGGACGCACCGGGGCCTTCTTCTCCTTCGAGGAGGCCGGCATCGTCCCGGACATCGTCACCGTGTCCAAGTCCATCAGCGGCTACGGACTGCCCATGTCGCTGTGCCTGTTCAAGCCGGAGCTGGACGTGTGGGAGCCGGGCGAGCACAACGGCACGTTCCGCGGCAACAACCCGGCGTTCGTCACCGCGACGGCGGCCCTGGAGACCTACTGGGCCGATGGGTCGGCGATGGAGAAGCAGACCCGCACGCGCGGCGAGCAGGTCGAACAGGGGCTCATCTCGATCACCGAGGAGAACCTCGCCGACGTCAAGGAGTACCGCGGCCGCGGTCTGGTGTGGGGCCTGGAGTTCCACGAGAAGGCGCGGGCGGGGCGGGTCGCCAAGCGGGCCTTCGAACTCGGGCTGCTGATCGAGACGTCCGGCCCGGAGAGCGAGGTCGTCAAACTGCTGCCGGCCCTGACCATCACCCCCGAGGAACTGGACGAGGGCCTGAGCATCGTCGCCCGCGCCGTGCGGGAGACCCTCTGACACCCTCTGACACCCTCCGACGCCCTCGACGCGCGTCGCCCCGTCCCCGCCTCACCTACCTAGGAGGGATCGCAGCACCGTGATCGTCCGTTCGTTCAAGGACATCGAAGGCACCGACCGCCATGTGCGGGCGGCGTCCGGCACCTGGGAGAGCAAGCGCATCGTCCTGGCCCGGGAACGGGTCGGATTCTCGCTGCACGAAACGATTCTGTACGCCGGCACCGAGACGTCGATGCACTACGCCAACCACATCGAGGCCGTCGTCTGCGTGGCGGGCGAGGCCGAGCTGACCGACCACGAGACCGGGCTGACGCACACCATCACGCCCGGCACCATGTACCTCCTGGACGGGCACGAGCGGCACACGCTGCGCGTCAAGGAGGACTTCCGCTGCCTCTGCGTGTTCAACCCGCCCGTGACCGGGCGGGAGGACCACGACGAGAACGGCGTCTACCCCCTGCTGACCGAGCCCGAGGAGGTGCGAGCATCGTGACCACCCTGACCGATCTCTACCCCACCCGTGGCACCGCCGAGGTGTCCGTCCCCCGTCAGGACCCCGTCGTCTGGGGCTCCCCCGACACCCCCGGCCCGATCCCGGCCGCCGATCTCCAGGCGTACGAGCGCGACGGTTTCCTGGCCGTCGACCGGTTGATCGGCGACGACGAGGTCACCGTCTGCCGGCGGGAGCTGGAGAGGCTCGTCGCGGACCCGGAGATCCGGGCCGACGAGCGGTCGATCGTCGAGCCGCGGTCCAAGGAGATCCGGTCCGTCTTCGAGGTGCACAAGCTGAGCCCGGTCTTCGCCGCCCTGGTGCGCGACGAGCGGGTCGTCGGACGGGCCCGGCAGATCCTCGGCTCGGACGTCTACGTCCACCAGTCGCGGATCAACGTCAAGCCGGGCTTCGGGGCCGGCGGCTTCTACTGGCACTCCGACTTCGAGACCTGGCACGCCGAGGACGGGCTGCCGAACATGCGGACGGTGTCCGTCTCCATCGCGCTGACCGAGAACCTCGACACCAACGGCGGCCTCATGATCATGCCGGGTTCGCACCGGACGTTCCTCGGCTGCGCCGGCGCCACTCCGAAGGACAACTACAAGAAGTCGCTGCAGATGCAGGACGCGGGCACGCCCTCGGACGAGGCGCTCACCGCGATGGCCGGCGACCACGGCATCAAGTTGTTCACGGGCCGGGCCGGTTCGGCGACCTGGTTCGACTGCAACGCCATGCACGGATCGGGCGACAACATCACGCCCTTCCCGCGCAGCAACGTGTTCATCGTGTTCAACAGCGTGGAGAACACGGCCGTGGAGCCGTTCGCCGCACCGGTCCGCCGCCCGGAGTTCATCGGCGCCCGGGACTTCACCCCCGTGAGGTGACCGCGCGCCTGCGCGCGTCCCGCCGGAGCGACGGCGACGGGGCCCGTGGCGTGCTCCCCGGCCGGGGAGGACGCCACGGGCCCCGTCGGGTCACCGGTCTTCGAGAGCGTCAGCCCGACAGGACGTCCAGCAGCCGGTCTACGTCGGCGGGCGTGTTGTACAGATGGAAGGCGGCGCGCAGATTGCCGGAGCGGTCCGAGACCTGGACGCCGGCGGCGGCCAACTCGCCCTGGCGGGAGCCGAGTCCGGGCACGGAGACGATCGCGGAGCCGGGCGCGGGGAGGGCCTCGCGGCCGAGCTCGGCGAGTCCGGCGCGGAAGCGGTCGGCGAGGGACCGGTCGTGGGCGCCGATCGCCGCCACGCCCAGTTCCTCGACCAGTTCGAGCGAGCGCCGCAGTCCGACATAGGTGAAGAGGGCGTGCGACAGGTCGAACCGCCGTGCCGAGTGGGCGAGTTCGGCCACCGGGCCGTAACAGCTGTCCCAGGGCTCCTCGCCGGCGACCCATCCCGCGAGCATCGGCGACAGACCGCCGAAGTCCTCGGGGACGACGAGGAAGGCCGCGCCGTGCGGGCCGAGCAGCCACTTGAAGGAGACCGCGGCGGAGAAGTCGTGGGCGCCGGCGTCGATGGGCAGCCAGCCCGCGGCCTGCGAGAAGTCGACGTAGGTGCGGGCGCCGTGCGCCCGGGCGGCCTCGCGCAGCGCCGGCAGGTCGGCGATCCGTCCGTCGGCGGACTGGGCGGCGCTGACGGCGACCAGCGCGGTGCCGGGGCGGACGGACTCGGCGATCCGCTCCAGCGGGACGGCGCGGACCTTCAGGTCGCCGCGGACATGGAACGGGTTGAGCACGGAGGTGAAGTCGCCCTCGGCGGTCAGCACCTCCGCGCCCGCGGGGAGCGAGGCGGCGATCACGCCGGTGTGCGCGGCGACCGAGGCCCCCAGGGCGACCCGGACGACCGGGACGCCGGCCAGCCGCGCGTACGCGGCCCGGCAGGCCTCCACGTCCTCGTACAGCGAGGTCAGCGGCCGGCCCTCGGCCCGCAGCAGCGCGGCCTCGTGCAGGGCGGCGACGGCGCGGGCGGGCAGCAGGCCGTTGCTCGCGGTGTTCAGAAAGGTGGTCTTCGGGGTGAACTCGGCGCGGACGAGGCTCTCGAAGGTGTCCATGCCTCCCACTGTGGGCCCCGCGGAACCCCCCGTCCATTGCCGATTTCTGCGTGATGTTCCTAAGCAACGCTTATAGATCGGCTCTGACCTGGGAATTCACCGCCGGGCCCGGTGAGCCTGCGCCGCGGCCGGCGGGTCACGCCTGCGGGACCTCGCACCCTTGCGGGCCGCAGGCCTGCGCGCCGCCGTCGTCGATCAGCTGCAGCGGCGAGCGGTCGCCCCAGGCCCGGGTGAGGGCCTGTGCGAAGACCTCGGCCGGCTGGGCGCCGGAGACGCCGTAGGCGCGGTCCAGGACGAAGAAGGGTACGCCGTTCGCCCCGAGCTCGGCGGCCTCGCGCTCGTCGGCGCGGACCTCGTCGGCGTACGCGGTCGGGTCGGCGAGGATCTTCCGGGCGGCGTCGGCGTCCAGTCCCGCCTCGGCCGCGAGCTCCACGACGCGCTCGTCGCCCTCGGCGAACAGGGAGCGCTCCTCGGCGAAGTTCGCCCGGTACAGGATCTCAACGAGCTCGTCCTGGCGGCCCTGCTCCTTGGCGAAGTGCAGCAGCCGGTGCAGGTCGAAGGTGTTGCCGTGGTCACGGTCGCGGGTGCGGTAGTCGAGGCCCTCGGCGGCGGCCTGCGCGCCGAGGTTCTCCTCGCCGGCCTGCGCCTGCGCCTGGCTCATCCCGTACTTCTCGGTCAGCATCGCCAGCACGGGCTGGACGTCGCCCTTGGCGCGGCCCGGGTCCAGTTCGAAGGAACGGTGCACGACCTCGACCTGGTCGCGGTGCGGGAAGGCCTCCAGCGCCTTCTCGAAGCGGGCCTTGCCCACGTAGCACCAGGGGCAGGCGATGTCGCTCCAGATCTCGACGCGCATGTCTCGGCTCTCTCCAGGTCGTACCGGTGACGCGGAGACGCCCTCCGCACAAGTGGATGAACCTTCAAGCAGCCGGTTTCATTCCCCGGGCACCGAGTACCTCAGCCACAGGTGGTGGTCGCCTTCGGCGGGCGGGTCACCCCGGTCCGGACACCAGCCCTGGCGTGCGTAGAACGCCTGGGCCCGCCGGTTGTCGACGTGCACGTCGAGCACGGCCGTGCGCCGGCCGTCCGCCCGCCACTGCTCGACACAGGCCGCGTGCAGGGCCGTGCCGATCCCCGTGCGCCAGTGGCCCGGGTCGACGTGGAACTGGAACAGCTTGACCGTGTGCGCGGGCGCGCCCTCCGGCGTGCGGAAGGAGGCGAGCCCCACGACGCGCCCCCGCTCGACGACGCACAGCACCTGGCCGTCGGGCCGCTCGATGGCCGCACGCCAGGCGGCGAGCCAGTCGACGCCGTCCTGCGGGATCCCGTCGGGGTAGTACGTCGCCCGGGCGCGCGCGTGCAGCGCCGCCACGCTCTCGGTCTCGGCGGGGACGGCGGTGCGGATCACCCGGCACCCCGTGACGCGTTCTCCGATCATGCAGGGGAGGACGTGCCGACGGTGTCCCCGGTTCCGGCCGGTTCCGGTCGACCGGAGCGTGTGCGGACGGGGCGAGGAAACCGGGCGAACCGATAGACCGCAGGAGAGCGATTGTCACCGCTTCGAGGTAAGCAGCTCGTCTCCTTGACGGATGACGGCCGGTCCAGCGGCCGGCTTTCTGCAGGTGGACGGGCTCCGGTGTTCCCTCCACCTCATCGCCTCGTGGACGGCCTCCACCGCCACCACTACGGCATCGGCGCCGTGGACCACGCCGCGCTCGGTGACCCGGCCCCCAGCGAGTACGAGAGGAAGCTCATCGCGGAGCCGCACCGGCTGGAGTGGACCTAGCGTCCGTCCCTCAGGTCGTCCGGCCAGTCGGGCCTGAACTCCAGGTGGTCGTAGGTCACGACGCACCCCTCCCCCATCGGCGACTGGGTCATGAAGCCGACCAGGGCCGCGCCGGTCTCCTTCTCCTCGCCCAGCGTGAACAGCCGGACGAAGGTCCAGCGCCGACCGTCCCGGGAGGCGTGGAAGGCGAAGGCGCGGCCCGTCCGGCTCACCCGGAGCCAGACGGAACTCCCCTCGACGGTGAAGGAGTCGGCGTCGTCGGAGTGCCCCCGGGTGACCACCGTGCAGACGGTGGCCACGTCCGGGGAGTACTCCAGACACAGCTTGGCCCAGGCCCGCTCGCCGACCTGGACGTACAGCGCCCCCGCGTCGAACGCCCAGGTGAACCCCACGGTGACCCGTGCGATCAGCTGGAAGTCGCCCTTGGGCGCCCCCAGCAGCCGGGGGGCGTCCGAGGCCGGTTCCACCCCGTGCCCGGTGGGCGGCACGAACCGGTCCTGCCGGGCCCCGGCCCACCCGGTGAGCACCCCGTCCTCGTGGGACCAGTGCCCGTCGGGACCGTAGGTGCGCAAAGGGAAGGGCAGTTCGGGAAGCGAGACGTCCATGACCTGATTGTCGGGGGTGGGCCGGCGGCGCGGGGGCGCTGCGCGCTACCGCTCCAGACGGCCGTTGAACCGCCGGGGAAGCCCCAGCTCGTTCTCGTCCCGGAGCTCCACCGGCAGCAGCGCGGCGGGCGTGTTCTGGTAGGCGACGGGCCGCAGCCAGCGCTCGATCGCCGTGCCGCCCACCGAGGTGGAGGTCGACGTCGTGGCCGGGTAGGGCCCGCCGTGGTGCTGAGCCGGTGCGACGGCGACGCCCGTGGGCCAGCCGTTCACCAGCACCCGCCCGGCGAGCGGCGTCAGCTCGGCGAGGATCTCCCCGCCGCGTCCCTCTCCGGCCGCCTCGCCCTCGGACAGCTGGACGGTCGCCGTGAGGTTGCCCGGCAGCCGCGACAGCACGGCCCTGACCTCGCCCTCGTCCTCGTAACGGGCCACGACGGTGACCGGTCCGAAGCACTCCTCCAGGAGCAGGTCGTGCTCGCCCTCGGCGGCGAGCCGGGCCGCGGGCACGGTCAGGAAGCCCGCGCTGACGGTGTGCTCGCCGCCCGCGCCGGGCGTCACCGGCGACTCCACGTCGGCCAGCTCCGCGCGCTCGGCGACCCCGGCGATGAAGTTGTCCCGCATCCGGTGGTCGAGCAGCACGCCCGCGTCGGTGTCGCTCACCGCGTCCGTCAGGGACTTGACCAGTCCGTCGCCGGCCGCGCCGGAGGGCACCAGCACCAGGCCGGGCTTGACGCAGAACTGGCCGACGCCCAGCGTCATCGAACCGGCGAGGCCGGTCCCGATGGCCTCGGCGCGCTCGGCGGCCGCGGCCTCGGTCACCACGACGGGGTTGAGCGAGCCCAGCTCACCGTGGAAGGGGATCGGCGTCGGCCGGGCCGCCGCCGCGTCGAACAGGGCCCGTCCGCCGCGGATCGAGCCGGTGAACCCGGCCGCGGCGACCAGCGGGTGCTTGATCAGCTCGACGCCGGCCTCGAAGCCGTGGACCAGACCCAGCACGTCCGCGGGGATGCCGTGTTCGGCGGCGGCGTTGCGCACCACCTTGGCGACCAGCTCGGACAGGCCCGGATGGTCGGGGTGGGACTTGACGACGACCGGGTTGCCGGCCGCCAGCGCGCTCGCGGTGTCGCCGCCCGCCACCGAGAAGGCGAAGGGGAAGTTCGACGCCGAGTACACGGCCACCACGCCGAGCGGCACCTTGTAACGGCGCAGGTCGGGGATGGGCGGCGTCGCGGTGTCGTCGGGGTGGTTGACGACGATGTCGAGGAAGGCGCCCTCGTCGACGATGTCGGCGAACGCGCGCAGCTGGTAGCAGGTGCGGGCCAGCTCGCCGTTCAGCCGGACCGGGCCGAGCGCGGTCTCCGCGTCGGCCACCTCGACGAGCGTCTCCCTGGCCGCCTGGAGGCGGTCGGCGGCGGAGCGCAGGAAGGCGGCGCGGACGGTACGGTCCGCGAGTGAGCCGCGCGCTGCATGGGCGGCTCGGACGACGGCGTCGACCTCCTGGGCCGTGGCCTCCACCGCGACCTGTTCACGCTGCTTCCCGGTTCGGGGGTCGACACTCCAGACTGGTGCTGCTGCCACCGCGGGTCCCTCCACATTTGGTACTGGCTCATTCACCAGGGTCGTTCGATATGCTGAACGCTGTCTCTGATGATGAATATGCTGTCGGAGCGTATTTCCCGTCGAACGAAGGGGTCAAGGGCGATGTCGGCTGGCGAGACGGGGGGCGGAGCGCAGGTCAAGTCCGCGGTGCGGACGGTTGAACTGCTGGAATACTTCGCCGGCCGCCCCGGAATGCACTCCCTCGCGTCGGTCCAGGAGGCCGTCGGGTACCCCAAGTCCAGCCTCTACATGCTGCTGCGCACGCTGGTGGAGCTGGGCTGGGTGGAGACGGACGCGACGGGCACGCGGTACGGCATCGGCGTGCGGGCGCTGCTCGTCGGCACCTCCTACATCGACGGCGACGAGGTGGTAGCGGCCGCCCGTCCGACCCTGGACCGGCTCTCGGACGACACCACCGAGACGATCCACCTGGCCCGGCTGGACGGCACCAACGTCGTCTACCTCGCCACCCGCCAGTCGCAGCACTACCTGCGGCCCTTCACCCGGGTCGGACGCCGGCTGCCCGCGCACTCCACGTCCCTCGGCAAGGCGCTGCTGAGCACCTACTCCGACGAGCAGGTCCGCAAGATGCTGCCGGAGTCGCTGCCCGCGCTGACGGAGCACACCATCACGGACCGCGAGAAGCTCATCGAGGAACTGCACCAGATCCGCGAGCAGGGCTTCTCGGTGGACCGCGAGGAGAACACGCTGGGCCTGCGCTGCTTCGGCGTCGCGATCCCGTACCGCACGCCGGCCAGGGACGCGATCAGCTGCTCGGTGCCGGTGGCCAGACTCACGCCCGCACACGAGCAGATGGTGAAGGACGCCCTGTTCGACGCGCGCGACCGGCTCACGCTGGCGACCCGGCGGCTGTGAGGCCGGGGGCGCGGGGCGGACACGTAGGCTTCGGAGCATGGTGATCGCTCTGCGCCGGGTCCACGACAGCGATCTGCCGGTGTTCTTCCGGCAGCTGAACGACCCCGAGTCCCTCGTGATGGCCGCCTTCACCCCGAAGGACCCGGCCGACCGGGACGCCTTCGACGCCCACTGGTCGAGGATCCGCGCCTCGTCCGACGTGCTGCGCACGATCCTGGCCGACGGGGACGTGGTCGGCAGCGCGGCCGTCTACGGGCTGCCGGGCGAGCGGGAGATCACGTACTGGGTGGACCGGGCGTACTGGGGGCGGGGCATCGCCACCGCGGCGTTGTCGGCACTGCTGGCCGAGGTCCGGGAGCGGCCGCTGTTCGCCCGGGCGGCGGCCGACAACGCAGGTTCGCTGCGCGTCCTGGAGAAGTGCGGGTTCCGGGCCACCGCCCGGGCCGTCGGGTTCGCCCACGCGCGCGGCCGGGAGACCGAGGAGATCGTGCTGCGGCTGGAGACCTGACCCGGCCTCACATGAACGGACGGTGAGAATTCCCGGCGGGCGGGAACGATCGGTTCCGTCCCGTTCGTCTTCTGATCGCCATGAACAAGACGATCAGACGCGCCTCCGTCTTCGCGCTGCTGCTGGTGTTCGCCCTGCTGCTGCGGGCGACCTGGGTGCAGTTCTACGAGGGCCGCGCGCTCGCGGACGACCAGAGCAACCGGCGCAAGGCGATCGAGACGTACGCGGGGCCGCTCGGGAACATCGTCGTGGGCGGAAAGGCGATCACCGGTTCGGCGGCCACCTCGGGCGGCGACCTCAGATACCAGCGCACGTACACGGACGGCGAGCTGTACGCGGCGGTCACGGGCTACGCCTCGCAGGCCTATGCGCCGACCCAGCTGGAGGGCGTCTACGCCGACCTCCTCAACGGCACGGACCCCCGCCTGAAGACCGTGCTGGACACGGTCACGAACCAGCGGGCCGACCCGGGTGACGTGATCACGACCATCGATCCCCGGGTGCAGAAGGCGGCGTACGACGCGCTCGGCGGCAAGAAGGGCGCGGCCGTCGCGATCGATCCGAAGACCGGGCAGATCCTCGCGGTCGTGTCGACGCCGTCGTACGACCCCTCGTCGCTGACCGACGCCAACACCGCCGGCTCGGCCTGGAAGAAGCTCAACGCGGACTCCGACAAGCCGCTCGTCAACCGGGCGCTGCGGCAGCCGCTGGCCCCCGGCTCGACGTTCAAGCTGGTGGTGGCGGCGGCCGCGCTGGAGGACGGGCTGTACGAGTCGGTGGACGTGAAGACCGACAGCGAGAACCCGTACACGCTGCCGGGCACCCGGACGCCCCTGAGGAACGAGAACGCCTCGGCGCCCTGTGCGGACGCCACGATCCGGGTCGCGCTGCAGTACTCCTGCAACAACGTGTTCGCGCACATGGCGGTCCAGCTCGGGCAGGACAAGCTCAAGGCGATGGCCGACAGGTTCGGCTTCGACGACGACAGCCTGGACGTGCCGGTGCGGGCCTACCCGAGCGTGTACCCGTCCGGCATGGACGAGTCGTCCACCGCGCTGACCGGCATCGGCCAGTTCGACGTGACGGCGACCCCGCTGCAGATGGCCATGGTGTCGGCCGCGATAGCCAACGGCGGCAAGCTCGTCTCGCCGCACATGGTCTCCCAGATCACCGACGGCGGCGGCAACGTCCTTCAGGACTACGACGACGCGTCGGGCGTCCAGGTCGTCAGCGCCTCCACCGCCGGGCAACTGCAGTCGGCGATGCGGACGGTCGTCGAGAAGGGCACGGGCACGAACGCGCTCATCGACGGCGTCACCGTCGGCGGCAAGACGGGCACGGCGCAGAACGGCGAGAACAACAGCAAGGCCCCCTACGCCTGGTTCACGTCGTACGGGAAGTCCGACTCCTCGGACGAGGAGGTCGCCGTGGCGGTCGTGGTCGAGCAGTCCGACGCGGCGCGTTCCGAGGTCAGCGGAAACGGGCTGGCCGCCCCCGTCGCCAAGGCGATGATGGAGGCGGCGCTCAGGAAGTAGTCCGGCACGGGCAGCCCGTCGGACGGATCACCTCACCCCGAGGAGCTGCTCGACCGGGTCGATCGCGAAGTACACCAGGAACAGCGCCGAGGCTCCCCAGAGCAGCCAGTGGACGTCCTTCGCCCTGCCGAGCACCGTCTTGATGACGACGTAGGAGACGAAGCCCGCGCCGATGCCGTTGGTGATCGAGTACGTGAAGGGCATCACGGCGATGGTGAGGAAGGCCGGGACGGCGATCTCGTACCGCTCCCAGTCGATGCCCTTGACCTGGGTCATCATCAGGAAGCCGACGGCGACCAGGGCCGGGGCGGCCGCCTGGAGCGGGACGATGGTCAGGACCGGGGTCAGGAACAGGGCCAGGGCGAACAGACCGCCGGTCACCAGGTTGGAGAACCCGGTGCGCGCCCCCTCGCCGACGCCGGCCGCCGACTCGATGTAGGAGGTGGCGGAGGACGCCGAGGCCGCGCCGCCGGCGACCGCCGCCGCGCCGTCGATGAGCAGGACCCGGCCGAGGCGGGGGACGTCGCCCTTGTCGTCCAGCAGTCCGGCCTCGGCGCTGATGCCGACGACGGTGCCCATGGTGTCGAAGAAGTCGGACAGGATCAGGGTGAAGATCAGCAGCACGACCGTGACGACGCCGGTCTCACCGAACGCGCCGAACAGGCTGAAGTGACCGATCAGCCCGAAGTCGGGTGAGCCGACGACGCTCTCGGGCCACGACGGCGTGGTCAGGCCCCAGGACTTGATGTCGGCGATCGCGTCGATGACGATCGCGAGGACCGTCATCGTGACGATGCTGATCAGGATGGCGCCCTTGACCCGGCGGGCGAGCAGCCCGACGGTCAGCAGCACGCCGAGGCAGAAGACCAGCGTCGGCCAACCGCCGAGCGTGCCGGTCGCGCCGAGCTGCACGGGGACGGTGGTGTTCGCGGCGTCGGGGATCCGGCTGACGAAACCGGCGTCGACGAAGCCGATGAAGGCGATGAACAGACCGATGCCGACGCTGATCGCCTGCTTCAACGACTGCGGGATGGCGTGCATCACGGCCTCGCGCAGCCCGGTCACCACCAGGACGCAGATCAGCAGGCCCTCCAGCACGATGAGTCCCATCGCGTCGTCCCAGCTCATCAGCGGGGCGATCTGGAAGGCCACCACGGCGTTGAGGCCCAGCCCGGCGGCGAGCGCGAGGGGCAGATTGCCGCCGACGCCCATGACGATCGTCATCACCGCGGCCACCAGGGCGGTGGCGGTGGTGAGTTGGACGGTGTCGAGCTGGTGCCCGAACTTGTCCTTGGCGCTGCCCAGGATGATGGGATTCAGGACAAGGATGTAGGCCATCGTGAAGAACGTGGCGAAGCCGCCGCGTATCTCGCGGCCGACGGTGGATCCCCGCTCGGAGATCCTGAAGAACCGGTCGACGCTGTTTGCCGCGGGTGGCGCGACGTCCGGCCGGCCGGCCGTCTTCCTCGTCTCGGACATGGCTGGTACTCCTCGGGGCCTGAATGATCGGTGCGCGGATGCTGGCTGGATTGTTCCCTCGTCGAACCGCCCTCAGGTTTTCGCCGTGTTACGGAATCGGGTTCCGAAGACGTTCGGTCTGCCACATCATGTTCGAACCCCCGTACCAGAACGGCCCATGGACCACTGCTACGCTTCCCGGTCTCGTCCCGACCGCCCCCTCGGGGCATACCCATGTCATGCACACAACGCGCACAGGCGCACCCCGCCGAGCGCCCCGATCCGCACCAGCCGCACCGAGAAGAGGTCACCCGTGGGCACAGTCGTCGACGACGCCGCCTCGGTGGAGTTCCACGCCTTCTTCGACCGCCACTACGCCGAACTGGCGCGCCTCGCCCACCTGCTGACCGGTGAGGCCGACGCCGCCGACGACCTGGCCGCGGACGCGTTCCTCGCGCTGTGGAACCGCTGGGACCGGGTGCGGGCGGCCGACCACCCGGTGGCCTACGCCCGCGGCGTCGTCGCCAACCTCGCCCGCACCCGCATCCGCAGCGCCGTGCGCGAGCGCCGCAGGATCGCGCTGTTCTGGTCGCAGCGCGAGGAGAAGACGGAGAACCCGGACGTCGCCGGCGTCGTGGACGTCCGGTCGGCGCTGCGTAGACTCCCGTTCCGCAAACGGGCCTGTGTGGTGCTGCGGCACGCCTTCGACCTCTCGGAGAAGGACACGGCGCTCGCCCTGGGCGTCTCGGTCGGTACGGTGAAGAGCCAGACCTCGAAGGGAATGGCCGAGCTGAAGAAACTGCTCGGCGCCAAGGGAGCTCCGCTCAAGGTGCCCGCCATGGTGCGCACCGGTGAGGCCTCGGCCTCGGGAAGGGACCGATGACGATGCAGCGGGACGTGCACGACGAGCTGCGCGCCCGGCTGCACGAGGCGGCCGAGGCGCACGAGCCCGACCGGGCGCGGATCCTGGCCCGGGTCGAGCGGGGCATGGCGGGGCCCGGGCGGCAGCGGTCCGACCACCGGGCGACCCGGCCGCCGCTGTGGGGCTGGACCCGGATCGCGGGGGCCACGGCCGCGGTCGCGGGCATGCTCGCGGTCGGCGGTTACGCGGTGGCGTCCGCCGTGAAGGGCGACACTCCAGCGCAGCAGCAGACGGTCTCGGTCTCCTCGCCGCCCGTCGAGTCCCCGGAGGCCACGAGCCGTCCGCTCGCCTCGCCGAGGGCCACGCCGAGTTCGGGCGGCGGCGCGTCCCCTTCGGTGAAGCCGCACGTCCCGCCGTCGAAGAGCGCCCGCGCGACGCCTCCCACGCCGACGGTCACGATGCTGCCGGCGATCGACGACGACCGGGACGGCCCGCTGTGGTCGGACGGCTCGGTCGACCCGCACAGCAACGATTTCTGGGCGCAGAGCAACGTCACCCTCAAGACGTCGGAGCGGCTCACGCACCTGACGGTGCAGCTGAAGGTGGCGCAGACCGGCGGCGTCTCACGGGCGGGGGCCTGGCGTTCGCTGCCCGAGGACGACTTCGTCTTCAGCGTCGTCGAGCGCGACGGCTTCCTCGTGTACACCTGGGTGCTCAAGGAGGGCCGCACGGTCGCCGAGGGCGAGTGGGTGTTCGCCGGGCAGTACGACCACGACCGCGGCGGCCGGGACGCCCGCAACGACAGCTACGCGGTCTCGGGCCGCTCCGAGGGCGGGCAGAGCTCCGTGGGCGGCGACTTCGCCCCCCACGACGCCGGCTGAGCGAGCCGTGCGGGGGGGGGGGCGCGGGCCCCCCCCCCCCCGCAGGCGAGGGAAGAAGTGGGGGGGGTGGGGCTGGTAGTGGGGGGGGGGGTGGGGGCGGGC